>JAJRXE010000453.1 GCA_024276455.1 Calditrichota bacterium | reverse complement strand
TTGGGATTAGCGTTCTTATATTGGAAGATAAAAAATCAAAGCCTGAAAATAAATAAAAAAATAAATCGATTTTACCGCAATTAACCTTTGAATTTATTGGAAAAACAAAATCAGATTAAAACCAGGCTTTCAGAAAAAAAAGGCAGTGTTTTTAGTGAATAATGCGACATTTTTTTAAGGCGACACGGAAAGGTGCTTTGCCAAATTAGCTCTTTTTTTCTGCTGCAAGCCGCACAATTTCCTCCACCAAACGGGGGAAATCGTAGCCTACCGCCCGAGCCGCTTTTGGAACCAGACTGGTCGGCGTCATACCCGGTAAGGTATTTACTTCCAGGCAAAAGGCGCGTCCCTCTTCCGTCAGGCGAAAATCCACCCGGGCGTAATGGCGGCAGCCCAGAGCCTGAAACGCTTTTCGGGCGTAATCCTGCAGCAGGCGGGTGGTCTGGTCGGGGATTTCGGCCGGTACCACGTAGCGGCTTTTCCCCTTCTGGTACTTGCACTCGTAATCGTACACACCGTGTTCGGGAATAATTTCGATAACCGGCAGCGCCTCCCGGTCCAGAATGGCCACGGTCATTTCGCGACCGGGAATGTACTGTTCCAACAATACGGAATTGCCGTGTTGAAAAGCCGTTTGAATGGCTGCCGGCAGTTCCGAAGCCTCCCGCACGATTTTCAATCCCACGCTGGAACCCTGGCCGTTGGGTTTCACCACCACCGGCAAACCATGTTGGGCTACAAAATCGGAATAATCCTCCCTGGCCGTCTCCAGGGTTTTCCAGGGTGCGGTCGGCACCCCGGCTTTCTCAAACAATACTTTGCTGAAATGTTTGTCCATGCCCAGGGCACTAGCCAGGGAACCGCTACCGGTAAACGGTATTCCCGCTACTTCCAGCATGGCCTGAAGTTGCCCGTTCTCTCCGTAACCGCCGTGCAGGGCAATGTAAACCACCTCGAACTTTTCGTCGATCAAATACTGAATGGTACGGAAGAGGTTTTTATCCAGCTGGGCCCGTTTTTTTTCAAAATCAGACGGAGTGGTGCGGATAATCGCTTCCTCGTCCAAGTCCAGATTTTCGATGACGCGGTCCCCGTAAGCGCAATCAATCGCCCGAACGTCGTGTCCGTTGGCCCGCAAAGCGCGCGCTATTTCCGCGCCGGTTACCAACGACACATCCCGTTCCGCAGAGGTTCCACCCAGAAGTACGGCTATTTTCACTTTCGTTTCTCCTACTTTCCTTCAGACCTTTGCTTTAGGAAGCCCCTTTCATCTTCTTCTCAATTTTCGCCCAGGTGTCGCGCAAAGGCACCGTTCGGTTAAATACCAATTGATTTTCCGTGGAATCCGGATCGACCACAAAATAGCCCAATCGTTCGAACTGGAACCGTTCGCCCGCTCTGGCATTTGCTAGACTGGGTTCCGCCCAGGCCCGGGGAATGGTTTCCAGCGATTCGGGGTTGAGAAATTCTTTGAAATCGCGGTCTTTATGCCCGGCCGGATTGGGATCATTAAATAAGCGGTCGTACAGACGCACTTCGATGGGAACGGCATGGGAAGCGGATACCCAGTGCAGGGTGGCTTTCACTTTGCGCCCGTCTTTCGACCACCCTCCGCGGGTTTCAGGATCGTACGTGCAGTGTAATTCCACAATTTCGCCGTTCTCGTCTTTAATCACATCCACACATTTTATGTAGTAGGCGTAACGCAAACGCACCTCCCGGCCAGGTGCTAGGCGGAAAAACTTTTTGGGCGGATCTTCCCGAAAATCGTCCCGTTCGATGTACAAGACCCGCGAAAACGGCACTTTGCGGGTTCCCATACTTTCGTCTTCGGGATTGTTGACCGCTTCCATTTCCTCCACCTGGTTCTCGGGATAGTTGACAATTACTACTTTCAGGGGGCGAAGCACCGCCATGCGGCGCGGCGCCCGTTTATTTAAATCGTCCCGGATGCAATGTTCCAGCAACGAGATGTCCACAATGCTATCGGCTTTAGCGACCCCGATGCGGGTGCAAAAATCGCGAATGGCTTCCGGGGTGTAGCCGCGCCGTCGCAAACCGGAAAGGGTGGGCATACGCGGATCATCCCAACCGTTTACATAGCCGCCCTGCACCAGCTCGTTCAACATGCGCTTACTCATCACCGTGTAGCTCAAATTCAGGCGGGCAAACTCGATCTGGCGGGGATGAAAAATTCCCAGCTGGTCCAGGAACCAGTCGTACAGCGGGCGGTGGTCTTCGAATTCCAGGGTACAAATGGAGTGGGTAATTCCCTCGATGGAATCGGATTGACCGTGCGCCCAGTCGTACATGGGGTAAATGCACCACTTTTCCCCGGTGCGGTGGTGCCGGGCGTGTAAAATGCGGTACATCACCGGATCCCGCAAATTCAAATTGGGAGAAGCCATGTCGATTTTCGCCCGCAGCACCTTGGAACCGTCCGGGAATTCCCCGGCCCGCATGCGCTGAAACAGCTCCAGATTCTCTTCCACCGAACGATTTCGGTAGGGACTCTCTTTACCGGGTTCGGTCAAGGTGCCCCGGTACTGGCGAATCTCCTCGGCACTCAAATCGTCCACATACGCTTTGCCCTTCTTAATAAGCTCTACAGCCCACTCGTACAGTTGCTCAAAATAGTCCGACGCGTAATACTCACGGTCTCCCCAGTCGAAACCTAACCAGCGAACATCTTCCTTAATAGCGTCGATGTATTCCTGCTCCTCTTTCACCGGATTGGTGTCGTCGAAGCGCAAATTACACAAACCGCCGTATTTTTCCGCCAGACCAAAATTCAAACAAATGGATTTGGCATGGCCAATATGAAGATAACCGTTGGGTTCCGGAGGGAAACGGGTGTGTACTCGATCGTACCGCCCGGACCGCAGATCTTCTTCAATGATTTCCTCAATAAAATTGGAGGGTCGAGTGGATTTTTCGTTACCGTTATTCTCTTCTTTCGGCTCGCTCGCTTTCCTGTCGGTCATTCTTTTTGCCCCATTTTTTCATCCGCGGATTCAACAATTAACCATAAAACAGATGGTTGAATTTAACAACCGGGACACGGAAAATTCAAGCGCTTAATTTAATGATTTTTCTGAAAAAGGATTTTCTCCCTTGGATAGGTTTTCCTTTCCTTCTCCCAATCCGGATGGCGAGTTTTCCGGTGTCGGAACGTTGAGAATACTTCACTCGCCACGCCTTTAAAAAATATCTTCCTCGGCGCCCCGTTCCGGCATCTCTCCCGGCTGTTTTTTCCGGCTCTGCTTGTAATTATTGATGACCAGGCGGATGTTAAGGGAGATTAAGGGAGTGTCCAGTTCCAGACGCCGATTAAAGTAAAATCCCGGCCCTTCGGAAACAAACTCCCGCCGGATTGTGCTGAACACATCCCGAACTTGCAGGGTCACACTCAATTTTTGTTGAAACAACTGCTGCTGAACGGCCAGGTCGGTGGAGAAATACCCTTCCCGGGTCCCCTGCGAAGTGACCGAAGGACTGCGGTAGCGCAGATTCACCTGAATTCGCTGGTTGCGGAAAGGTTTAAAATTGTTGTTCAATCGGAGGCTCCAGTTGAGTCTCTTATTGTTGAAATCTTCTCCGTTTAGCACCCCGGTAACCCGGTAGTGGTAAAATGTGCCCAGGTAATTAATGTTCCACCAGCGGAACAGATCGGTATTAAACAGAAATTCCAATCCCAGGGAATAATCTTTACCGACATTTTCGAAGGTGTGCAGGAAAACATCGTTCAGGTACACGGTGCGCACCCGTTCGACCTTGTTGGTGGTAATTCGGTAAAACGCGTCCAGAGAGAGCAGGCTTTTACCCAACAGCAACTGGTTT
>JAJRXE010000452.1 GCA_024276455.1 Calditrichota bacterium | reverse complement strand
AATTCTCCGGTTTGTAGGTCTGAGCTTTCAGGGAAACTACCGGGAAAAAGGGCAGATCGAAATCCACCCTGCCGCCGCTGCGATCTACCACCGCGCCCACGCCCACCGGATAACCGCGGTGTTGCTCGACAATATCCAGTACCTCCTGCACCGAGCTGCCGGTGGTCACCACATCTTCGCACACCAGCACTTTTTCGCGTGGTTCAATGTAAAATCCCCGCCGCAGCACCAGCTTACCGTTTTCCCGTTCGGCAAAAATGGAACGCACCCCCAGCTGGCGGCCCACTTCCTGGGCAATGACAATTCCGCCGATGGCCGGGGCAATCACCACATCGATCTCCTCTTCCCGAAAAAAGTCCACGATTTCCTGCGCAAACGTCTCCAGATATTCCGGGTACTGCAATACCAGTGCGCACTGGAAATACTGGGAACTGTGCAAGCCGGAGCTCAATAAAAAATGCCCCTGTTGCAAAGCGCCGGTTTCTTCGAAAATGCGCATTGCTTCTTTCTTTTCCATGAGAATCTCTCCTGTTTGAGAGATGAAACCTTCGTTTGATTTATCGAAACCGATTAATTTCCTCTTTCAAAGTTCGAGCGGCATCCCGGGCGGCCGCTGCAAAGTTTGCCCCCTCGGAGGCGTAAATGATGCTTCGGCTGGCGCTAATCAGGGCGGATTTTCCCTCTGCATCGGTGCCGAAACGCACGGCGGTGGCCAAATCGCCCCCCTGCGCCCCGATCCCGGGAATCAGAAAGGGCAAACCGGTCGCCACGTTGCGCAGAAATTCCATATCTTCGGGATGCGTGGCGCCCACCACCAACCCACAATTCCCGTAGGTTAAATTCCATTCCACCGCCCGCCGCGCCACCTGGACGTACAGCGGCTCACCGTCCACCAGCAAATACTGAAAATCCTTCGACCCCTCGTTGCTGGTCAGGCACAGAATAAACACGCCTTTGTCTTCAAAATCCAGAAAGGGGGAAATGGAATCGAATCCCATGTAAGGTGTTACTGTGATTGCATCGAACTGGTAAGTCTGAAAAAACGTTTCGGCGTACTTGCGCGAGGTGTTTCCGATGTCCGCCCGTTTTGCATCGGCAATGGTTAATACATCTCCGGGAATCATGCGCAAGGTCTTCTCTAACAGTTCCCAACCGCTGGTGCCCAGAGATTCGTAAAAGGCAATGTTAATTTTGAACGCTACCGCCAGGTCCTGGGTCGCCTGAATAATCTCCCGGTTAAAGACCAGCAAAGGGTCGCTCTCGTTCATCAGGGCTTTGGGGATGCGTTGAATGTCGCTGTCCAGTCCCACACAAAGAAGGGAATTTTTCTTTTCGATCAGGGTATTCAGCCGGGATTTAAAGATGTCTTTTCTGCTGTTCATCTCGCTCCGAAAATTAATAAGGTCTTGGCTGTTTTCACAACGCAAAATTCAATATTTTCTCAATTTACCGCCGGTGTTTCCGGGGTTGCATTCTCTTCCGGAGAATCGGATGGCGGAAGCAAGCGGAAGGGCCACTCGCCTTTGGGGAACTGACTTTTGAAACGCCCCTGCTCCACCAATCCGTACCCAATGGGCAATCCCCGATAAGTTACCAGCACCTGAAATTGCCCGGCAGCGGGCAGGTCCAACGCCCGCCGGTTGACAAACTGTTCCAGAGTCGTCAGCTCGCTCAGTGCAACAACATTCCGTTTGGCCAGCGGCCCAAACAAATGCACCCCTTCGGTGGTCAGTTTGGCGACCTGCGAGAGGGGATGAGCAATGTTCAAACCAAATTTCAGCGGTCGGGTGATGAAAAGGAATTCTGCAATCTCGGGGGTTACCGCGGTAATGTTGCGTCCCATCTGGTAACGAAAGCGGCGAAACGCTTCCGACGGCATTTCGAAATGCTGTTGTAAAAACTGCAGATATTTTTTTACCGGAGCCGTGCTGGCGCTCAAAAATTTCAACGGCTGAGGCGGACGGGACTTTTTGCGCACCTTCTTCTCCACTGGCGCCGTTTTGCGCAATCGGGCAATGAAAAATCCTTCTGTCTGACTCTCAAAAGGATACAGCCGGCGGGCTCGGGCCAGTTGGGGACGGTATTCCCTGCCCTCAAATTCGGTCAGACCGGGACGAGAAACGATGCCGGGTAGCTGAATCTCTTCCAGCTCCAGCGGGAAATTTTCCAACGCCTCGTCGATGACTTCCTCATTCTCCTCCGGAGTCAGCGTACAGGTGGAATATACCAGCACCCCACCCGGTTTCAATGCCCGAATGGCACTGCGAAGCAGTTTTTTCTGGCTGGCCGCCAATCGCACGCAATGCTGGGGCGTCCACCAACCAAGCACCTCGGGGGATTTGTGGAGCGTGCCCAATCCCGAACAGGCCGGATCGAGCAGAATGCGATCGAACGTTTCGAAATACAGATTCCCGAAACTCTCCCCGTACATTTTCACCACTGCCGTATTGGCCACTCCCATCCGCTGGAGATTATTAATCAACGCCCGCAAGCGTTTACTCACCACATCGTTGGCTAAAATCATTCCCTGGTTTTTCATCAATGCAGCCATCTGGGTGGTTTTGGAACCCGGCGCGGCCGACATGTCCAACACCAGCTCTCCGGGTTGGGGATTCAACACCAGAGGCGGCAGCATGGAGGCCAGATCCTGCACATAAAAATGACCCAAAAAGTGCGACAGCGATTTCCCGATGGGGTAAGGCTGGTAACGGATACGGTACACATTGGGCAAATCAGTAAACGGTTCGAATTCAAATCCCTGCTCACGGAGAAAGGCCGCCAGGGCCTCTTCCGAACCTTTTAACGTGTTAAACCGAATGGTGTGGGGGAATGAAACACCCACCTCGGAAAAAAAACGCTCTTTTTCCTTGCCCAGCAGTTTTTCCATTAACTCGTCGAGTTCCGCAGGAACCTGGTAAGCCATTGAATTGTCCTGTCATTTTTCGTCGTTTCACCAGTCAGGCGTATCGGTACAAAGCCGTTTTAGCCCGCCAAACACATTTCCGCAGTTGCGGCAGGGAAAGCTGGTTTACGCGGAACCGCCTCCACCACCTTCAAAGCCCCTCGCGTTTAAAGGCGACCGTACATTTTCAGAACGCTGTGGGAAAGCACCGGGGCTCCCGGTTCGCAAAGCCGGTAAAGCAAGCGAGCAATTTCGCTGGGAGAGACCCACTGCGAAAAATCCGCCTCCGGCATCATTTGCCGATTCGCCGGGGTGTCGATAATACCGGGCATCACGGTGTTGACCTGAATATTGTAAGGCGCCCCTTCCTTTGCCAACACCTGGCTTAGCGCCAGTACGGCTGCTTTGCTTACCCCGTATGCGCCCATGTTAGCCGGCAGTTCCTCGGCAATACGGGAAGACACCGTGAAAATTTTCCCGCCCCCGTTTTCTTTCATCAACCGAAATGCTTCCCGGGTACAAAAAAAGGTGGTCAGCAGATTCATCTGCATCATGCGCCCCCACTGTTCCAGAGAGGTTTCGGCAATTTCCCCTCCCATCCAGAATCCCCCGGCCACCTGCACTAACACATCAATTCCCCCGAACTGCTCCTGCACCCGGGAAAAAAAGGACCGGACGTCCTTTTCGGAATCGAGCGAAGCGGGAAATCCCACCACCTCGCCGCTTTCCGCAACCAGCGTACGGAGTTCCCGAAAGCGCTCTTCCCGACGGTAATTCACCGCCACCCGGGCTCCCTGCGCCAGAAATTCTCTCACGATTTCCCGACCCAGAAAACCAGTGCCTCCGGTTATCACACACTTTAACGCTTTCTCCGGCATTCGTCATCCCCCTTTGAAAGATCATCCGATTAACCCTGGGTTACCACCCTGTTTTAACTTTGCCAATCCCGGACGGAAGCTTCCCGCATACTCCGGGAATTTAACCACAACTTGGCAGGAAGTAAACCGATATTCCGGTTTCACCACCAGACCCGGGGAAGAATGAAAAAAGCAGTATCCCTTCCAAAAACATTTTTTTAAATTACTTTCCGAAGATGTTCGGCAAATAGCCGGGTGAGGCTAATTATTTTGCCGAAATATCCGATTTTAGGAAATGGAACAGGGGAGCAGGAGCGACACACGAAGGTGTCTTCTTTAAAGGGACTTTTCCCACCGGAACCTTCTTCGTCCTGCCCTCCAGGAAAATACTTTCCCGGAGGTTTTTTATGAAATCTTTCCGCTTGATTATTGCAATCGGACTGCTTTGGATCAGCTTTCTTTTCGGAGCGGTTGACACCGTCCGAGTGGTAACGTACAACGTGTTGAAATTTAGCGAAACGGTCAGCCAGGATCGTCTGGATGCCCTGCACGCGGTTTTACAGTACATTGAACCGGACCTGGTGTGTTTACAGGAAATGACCAGTGCCAAGGCACTGGAGCTGTTTCAAACGGCCATTCTGGACGGAACCTATCAGGCCGTCCCATTTCACGACGGGCCGGACACCGATAACGCCCTTTTTTTCCACCGCAGCAAATTTCGCCTGATCGAAGCCAACTATCTGCCAACCGATTTGCGGGACATTGCCGAATACATTCTGGAGCATCGGGCTTCCGGAGAGGTGTTGCGGGTGTACTCGGTGCACCTCAAAGCCAGCCAGGGCAGCGACAACGAGAATCGGCGCGCCCAGGAGATTCAGGTGCTGTTGGATCATCTTTCCACCCTGCCGGCCGAAACCAACATTTTGCTGGTCGGCGATTTTAATCTGTACAGCGCCAGCGAAGGGGCTTACCAGAAGATAATTTCCAGTGGGTACTTAATCGACCCCCTGAAGGCCGCCGGGAACTGGCACAACAATCCCAGTTATGCTTATCTGCACACCCAGTCTCCCCGGGCGGAGCAATTCGGTGGCGGATCGTACGGGGGACTGGACGATCGCTTCGACTTCATTTTCATTTCGGACGACCTGACAGACAACTTACTTGCCGGCAGTTACCACTCCGTGGGCAACGACGGGAGCCATTTCAATCTTTCCATTAATGTGCAGCCCAACACAGCCGTTCCGGCGGACATTGCCAACGCCCTGTACTACGGCTCCGACCATCTTCCGGTAACGGCTCAATTTACTTTCGATGTGGTGACCAATCTGGAAAAACAGGCGGCATTTTTCCCGCAATCGCCGCGATTCGTGAGCATTTACCCCAATCCTTTCAATCCGTCCACCCGGATTGTGTACGAACTTCCCACCGCCAGCGAAGTTCGCCTGGACGTATTCAATCTTCTGGGACAGCGCGTTTCGGTACTGTTTTCCGGAAAACAAGCGCCCGGACAACATACTCTGAATTTCAGTCCCGGTACCGAACTGCCAGGGGGAATCTACTTTTTGCGGTTGAGCAGTAATGGTTTCCAGACAGTGCGGAAGATTATTTACCTTCGGTAGCTACTTTTTTGCAACACTTCCCGTACTTTCCGCAGTAAATTCTGGGCGTTGAACGGCTTTTGAATGAATTCCGTTCCCTCTTCCAGCACTCCGTGGTGTACAATGGCATTGTACGTGTAGCCGGACATGTAAAGCACCTTAATATCCGGTCGTTTTCGGAGCACTTTTTCCGCCAACTGCCGCCCGCTCATTTCCGGCATAATGACATCGGTCAACAGTAAATGAATGGGTTCCGGGTGGCCATCGAGGAGGCGGAGCGCTTCGTTGCCGTTGCGCGCCACCATTACCTGGTAACCGCTCTCCCTGAGTGTGATTTGAGCCAATTCCCGCACGCCGTCATCGTCTTCTACCAGCAGAATGGTTTCGTCACCCCGTAAATCGGAGATTTCGTCCAGCTGAGAATCACTGGTTTGGGAATCTTCTTCCACCTGCGGGAAATAAATCTTAAAGGTGGTTCCTTTGCCCGGTTCGCTGTAAACCCAGATAAATCCATTGTTCTGTTTCACAATCCCGTACACGGTGGACAAGCCCAGACCGGTGCCTTTTCCCTTCCCCTTGGTTGTAAAGAAAGGTTCAAAAATGTGCTTTTGGATCTCGTGGTCCATTCCCACCCCGGTATCGCTAATCGCCAGCATGACGTAATCGCCGGGTCTGGCGCCCAGATGAGCCCGGGTATATTCCTCATCCAGATGCACATTGGCCGTCTCGATGGTGAGTTTTCCCCCTTGCGGCATGGCGTCGCGGGCATTCACCGCCAGATTCATGATGACCTGATCCACCTGGACTGGATCGATTTTCACGCTCTTCAGGTTCGGTTCCAGGACAGTAATCAGTTCCACATCCTCGCCAATGAGGCGCCGCAGCATTTTCTCGGTGGCGGCAACCACCCGGTTCAGATTTAATACTTCCGGCTGAATAACCTGACGCCGGCTGAAAGCCAGCAGCTGGCTGGTCAGGGCGCTGGCCCGTTCACCGGCCCGGCGGATCAGTTCAATTTCCCGGTAAAACGGCTGATTCGGTTTAATTTTAGTCTGCAAGAGTTCACAATACCCGTTAATCACCGTCAGTAAATTGTTGAAATCGTGAGCCACCCCGCCGGCCAATTTGCCGATTGCCTCCATTTTTTGAGCCTGCCGCACCTGTTCTTCCAGCATCCGTTCCGGGGTCACATCCCGCTTGACCGCCGCAAAATTAATAATATTCCCATTCCTGTCCTTGATGGGGAAAATGGTGGCATCCTCGTAGTACAGCGTACCGTCTTTTTTGCGATTAATAAAACTCCCCTTCCAGATATTGCCGCTGGTGATGGTTTCCCAGAGCTCCCGGTAAAACTGTTCGTCTTGATGACCGCTTTTCAGCACCCGGGGATTTTGTCCCAATACCTCTTCCAGGGTGTAGCCGGTGGTCTTTTCGAAAGCCGGATTCACATATTCGATATTGCCATCCACATCGGTAATTACCACCGTTTCGCTGGATTGTTCGATGACGGCGGCCAACCGGGATAGTTGCCTCTCTGCCCGCTTCCGCTCGGTAATGTCGCGTAGAATACCCTGGGTGGCCACGCCCCCTTTGTACTTAATGTACGAAACACTCACCTCGCAATCGATCTCATTTCCCGACTTGTCGATTGCCGTAAATTCGTAAATGGGTTCCAGTTTTTCACCCCGTTGCTGCCGCCGGATTCTTTCCTGCAAAAAGGGAATACTTTTGGGAGCCACCAGTTGCAGAAAATTAAAATCAGGAGAATTGGCTTCCTCCAGGGTAATTCCAAACATTTCGGTAAAACGCCGATTAATAATTTCAAATCGGTTGTTAAAAAGCAGGTAAATCGCATCGTTCGATTGTTCAATCAGATTGCGGTACCTTTCCTCAGATTCCTTAAGCGCCTCTTCGGCCTGGATGCGATCGGTAATATCCCGGGAGATGCCCACCAACCCGACAATTTTCCCGGCTGCATCGCGAATGGGCACCTTGGTGACCGAAATCCAGTGCTGCGATTGGTCCGGATATTTAATTTTCTCAATCTTGTCGATTAACGGTATCCCGGTGTCCAGAATGGCTTGTTCATCCCGCAGAATTTCCCGGGCGGTCTCCTCATCAAAAAACTCCGCCTCCGAACGCCCCACCGCCTCTTCGGGACTTTTCAGACCAAGCACCTGCGCCATGGCCTGGTTCACCCGGGTAAAGCGGAACTGATTGTCTTTAAAATAAATTTTGTCCGGAATGTTGTCCATCAGGGCGTGCAGCAAATCCCGTTCGTACAAAAGTTCCTGTTCCAGTTTTTTCCGTTCGGTGATGTCCAGAATCTGAGCAATGGTTTGCACCTGCCCGCGCGAATCGGTAATAATGGTGGAACGGATTTCTACCCGCCGAATGCTTCCATCCTTCCGCAACACGTTAAACTCGTAAATACTCGGCACTTCTTCGCCTTGCTGACGGCGCCGGTAGCGATCGCTTACCAACGCTTTGCTCTCTTCATCCAGAATAATGCGGAAATCCTTCCCCACCAGTTCTTCCTGCTCGTAACCGGTGATTTCGGCAAAACGTTTATTCACATAAAGAAATCGGTAATGGTTGTCCACCAAAATAATTCCGGCATGGGAATACTCCACAATGGCCCGGAAGCGTTCTTCGTTTTCGGACAACTTTCTTTCCGCCTGCTTGCGCAGGGTAATGTCGAAGGAATATTCAATCGCCTGCACCAGGACGCCGTTTTCATCAAAAATGGGGTAGGCATGAATCTCGACAAACTTTTCCCGATTGTTTTCATCCAGGCGCACATGCTCCACGGTAACCGGTTTTTTGGTTTTCTTCATTATTTCCACCGGACAATAATTGAGCGTCCCGTTGCACGGTTCACTCCGTCCGTACAGCAAGGCGTAGCAGGTTGTCACCCCTTCTCTTTTTTGAAAATGCGCCGCCTGATTAGCAATTTCGATGGAGTAATCGTTAATATTAATGACGAAGAAAGGATGGGTAAGCGACTCGATAATATTGGTTAAAAATTGTTTCTGTTTTTGAATCGTTTCCCGGAAACGCTTTTGTTCGGTAATGTCGTAAATGTACCCTTGAACCGCCGGTCCGCCCTCGAACTCCACCGCCTGCCCCAGCACCAACACGTCGATGATTCGCCCGTCCTTTCGAATGAGCTTCTCTTCCACCGTTTCCACCCGGTTGGTCTTCCGCTTTGCCAGTTGACGGAGCCGCTTTCGGGCTATTTTCTGAAAATCCGGGTGAACAAAATCCAGAATCGAACGAGCCAGAATTTCCTCTTCGGAATCAAACCCCAGGGTTTCCGCCAGCGCCCGATTGGCCATGACCACCCGCTCCTCTTTAATAACCAGCATTCCCACCGGGGAGTATTTAATCAAATTACGGTATTTCTCCTCGCTCTCGCGTATGGCTCGTTCGGCTTCTTTACGGTGAGTAATGTCCCGCTGAATAGCGTAAATGTACCGCTTTCCGCCTATGTCAATCAGCCGGGCGGTCACTTCCACCGGCAGCGGAGTCCCGTCTTTTCGAAGTTGAACCGTTTCGAAGGTAATCTTTCCCTTCTCCAGAATTTCCCTGGCTCGCCGGGGAATTTTCCGCCGGTTTTCTTCATCGTCCAGGTCGTTCACTAATTTACCCACCAGCTCTTCGTAAGGGTAACCAAGCATTCGGCAAGCCGATTGGCTGGCATCCACTATTACCGGTCCCTCTTTGCCCTCCGGATCAACAATCAAGGCGTAGTCGGCAATGTGTTCGAACAGATTACGAAATTTCCGTTCACTCTCCTCCAGCTTCGATTCGTACATTTTTCGTTTGGAAAAGTCCAGCAGGCTGGCAATCGTCCCGGTCCATTTCCCACTTTTATTTACCACGGGAGATAGAGACACTAACACGTAAATGGGGCGGCCTTTTTTGTGCAAGAATTCAAATTCGAAGATTTTTTGGGGGTGCTTCTTTCGGGGGAGAAATAACCGTTTCGCCTCTTTTACTCTGTCCGGCTCCACAAACTCGTAAATTTTTTTCCCCAGCATTTCGTCCGCGGAATATCCCAGCATTTTAGCCAGATTGGGATTTACATAGGAGGTTTTTCCTTCCCGATCCAGAACCCAGATGCCTTCTTGAAGGCAATCGAGCAGTTGAAAATAACTGTCCCGGGTAAACTGCCGGAGAGCCGACTCCTGCAAATCGATTTCCCGAGGTCCAGCCCGTTGAAAAGCGGATTCGGCGGTTTTCAACCGCAAAAGCAATTTGAGCAGGGAAACCAATTCCTCCGTTCCAAAAGGGGATTCCAGGATTCCCTCCGCGGCGGTTTCCAGGGCCGCTTCTTTTATCTGCGGGTCTTTCCGGGGATCAAAAATCAGAATCACCGGTATTTGAGCCAGCGGGGCATCCGCCTTCAATTCCTGGCAAAGTTGAACGGCGTTTACGCCCGGCGGAGAATGGTCCAACAAAATCACCTCCGGCCTCTCCTGGTGGGCCAGGGCCAATCCCTGCTCTTTCCCGGAAGCCCATAACAAACCCGCCGCCGCAAAGTGCTTGCGAATGATTTCTTCTATCTGTTTGTTTCTTTCTGGGCTGACAATTAAAAATTTCAACATATTTACCTCAACATAATGGGGCGATTAAATAAAAAATATTTTCTTTGAATTTACATTTTGAAGGGATCGATTACCAAGGATGTTCTTTGCCTTCCCAGGTTAAAAATTTCCCGGTGTCTTTTAAGGTCAAACAGTTTATTACCCGGAGCATTCCGGCAACCGACTCGGTTGGTGTCAGGGGAGCCTGGGGACCACCCATGTCGGTTTTTACCCATCCGGGATGCATCATAACGGCAATAATGCCCTTCGGCACCAGATCAAAAGCCAGCGTCCGGGTCAACATATTCAAAGCCGTTTTACTGGCGCAGTAACTGTACCAACCTCCGGATTGCTTCAAGGTCAATGATCCCAGTTGAGAGGTCACGTTGACCACCCGGGGATGTTTCCCTTTTTCTAAAAACGGCAAAAAGTGTTTCACAACAATGAGTGGAGCCACAGAATTCACTTGAAAGGTTTCCAACATAATTCGGGGATCCAGGTTTTCCACCCGTTCCCCGGGCGGGAAAATCCCGGCATTGTTAATCAAAAGGTCAATCCCTGCGGCGATTTTCCCGATCTCCTGCGCCACGGTTCGAATGATTTCTTCATTCCGGACGTCTAATTGAAAAATTCGAAGGGATTCCGGAAAGGCATCCGACAGCGACTGCAAGGCAGTGGCCTGTTGCGGATGGCGACAGGTGGCAAACACCTGCGCACCCCGCTCCAAAAGCTGGCGGACAAATTCCAGACCCAGTCCCCGGTTTGCCCCGGTTACCACCACCCGCTGCATGTTATTCCTTCCTCCCATCCTGCCTCTTATTGCTGTCCGCCTTCTTGAGGCGTCACATCTTCCACCACAATCTGAACGGTTGCCCGGTCTTCTAAACCCTGGGAGTCTTTTACCACAAAGGTTATCTGATATTGCCCTTGTTGGTTGAAATCCGGTTTCCAGGAGAATTCACCGCTTCTGGAATCTATTTTTGCCCCCGAAGGCAACCCCTCGGCGCGAAATCGCAACTTTCCTTCGTCCTCCGCATCCGGATCGCTGGCCTTCACCGTGAAGGTCAGCCGTTCCCCTTCTTTCACCGTCTGACTTCCGGGCACTTCTATTTTAGGCGGCCGATCGGTATTCTTCACGGTAATCGCGAAGCTCTGTTCGGCCGTGGCACCTTCCCCGTCGCTTACCCGGTAGGTTAAGGAGTATTTTCCGGCTTGATCAAATCCGGGTTTCCAGTGCAGGGTGCGCGATGTCCCATCGAAGGTTGCCCCCGCCGGAAGGCCAACTACCTCATAGGTCAATTTTTCGGCATCTTCCTGATCCGGGTCGTTCCCCTCCGGCAAAGTCAGGGTAAACTCCTGATTTTCCATTGCCTGTTGATCTGTCACTTTGGGAAGGGTGGGCGGACGATTTACCTGCGCAATCTGCACCTGCACCTGCCCTTCGGCCGTTGCCCCGGCAGGATCTGTTACGGTAAACGAAATGGTGTAATCGCCACTCTGCTCGAAAGTGGGCGTCCAGGTAATTTCTCCTCTGGCAGAATTCAACACCGCACCTTCCGGCAAATTGCGGACCTCTACGGTCAGTTTGCCGTCATCTTCTTTGTCGGGATCGGAAATCGGCAACCGAATGGTAAGCGGTTCATTCTCTTTACCGGTAATCGGGGAAATTTCCTCCACCACCGGGGGCCGATTGACATGGTTCACGGTAATTTGCAGAGGCGTCTCGGCGCTTAATCCTCCGGGATCTGTCACCCGGGCGGTCAAATTGTACACCCCGGATTGTTCGAAGGTGGGGGTCCAGCTGAATTGGCCAGTGGCCGCGTCCAGCGTGGCGCCTT
>JAJRXE010000451.1 GCA_024276455.1 Calditrichota bacterium | reverse complement strand
TGGCCCGCTTGCCGGCGTCCAGCTCCATTTTGCGGATGCGGATGCTGGAGGGAGTCACTTCCACCAGTTCGTCCTCGGCAATGAATTCAATGGATTGATCCAGCGAGAGGATGCGCGGGGGGCGCAGCGGGATGTTGACTTCGGCGGTGGCGCTGCGCATGTTGGTGAGTTTTTTCTCCCGGGTGATGTTCACATCCAAATCCCCTGAACGATTGCGTTCGCCGATCACCATGCCGGCGTACACTTCGGTACCCACTTCGACGAACAGTTCGCCGCGGTCGGCCATGGCCAGGCTGGCGTAAGCAGTAACCCGGCCTGCTCGATCGGCCACCAGGGCTCCGGTTTGACGCTGCGGAATGGGACCGAACCAGGGAGCGTACCCCTCGAACAGCGAGTTCATGACCCCGGCGCCTTTGGTGTCGGTCAGGAACTGACTGCGGAAGCCTATTAAACCGCGAGAGGGAATAACAAATTCCAGGGAGACCCGCCCGTGACCGTGATTTTCCATGTGGGTCATCCGGCCTTTGCGCTGCGAGAGCTTCTCGGTAACGACGCCGACTTTGTCTTCCGGCACATCCAGAAAGACCCGTTCCAGAGGTTCCATAATTTTTCCGTCCACTCCTTTGGTGATGACCCGTGGTCGGGAGACCATGAATTCGTAACCTTCTCGGCGCATGGTCTCGATTAACACCGCCATCTGCAGTTCGCCGCGACCGCGTACCTCGAACGCATCACTGCGTTCGGTGGGTTTCACCTGGAGAGAAACATTTCCCAACACTTCCCGCTGCAAGCGTTCGGAGAGATGGCGCGAAGTCAGGAATTTGCCTTCTCTTCCGGCAAAGGGGCTACTGTTCACATAAAAGATCATCGAGACGGTGGGCTCATCCACTTTGATTCGCGGTAGCGGTTTGGGATTTTCTTCGTCGGAAATGGTGTCGCCAATGCTCACGTTCTCTACCCCGGCTACAGCAATAATGTCGCCAGCTTCCAGCTGCTGCACCTGCTTTTTTTGCAGGCCTTTGAAGGTGTAGAGAGCGGAGAATTTGATCCCTCGAATTATTTCGCCTTCTTTACAAAGGCTGTAAGTTTTGTTCATTTCCAAAACGCCGTTGTTCAACCGGCCGACTGCCACCTGACCCACATAAGGATCGTATTCCAGGTTGGTTACCAGAAATTGGGGCAGGTGTTCGTCGCGAGCCACCGGACCGGGAATCTCATCCAGAATGGTCTCGAACAGGGGGCGCAGGTCGGTGGAACCATCCCCGATCTCCCGGTGCGCAATACCGGCTTTGGCATTGGTGTACAAAATCGGGAAGTCGATCTGCTCTTCGCTGGCATCCAGATCGATGAACAGGTCGTACACTTCGTTCACCACCGCATCGATGCGAGCATCGCCCCGGTCAATTTTATTAATCACTAAAATGATGGGCAAATTCTTCGCCAGGGCTTTCTTCACCACAAAGCGCGTTTGCGGAAGCGGTCCTTCACTGGCGTCCACTAATAGCAGGGCGCCGTCTACCAGATTTAAACTACGCTCTACTTCGCCGCCAAAATCGGCATGACCCGGGGTGTCCACAATGTTAATTTTTACCTCATTGTACCACACGGCCGTATTTTTGGCCATGATGGTGATGCCCCGTTCCCGTTCCAGATCCAGGGAATCCATTACCCGTTCGGCTACCTGCTGGTTTTCCCGAAATGTTCCACTCTGGCGGAGCATGCCGTCCACCAGGGTGGTTTTACCGTGATCCACATGGGCGATGATGGCAATATTGCGAAAATTGTTTTTTCTGTTCATTTTATTTTTCCGTATTATTTGAACTACTGAACTTAATTAAAACAGACCTCTCATTGGGCTGATTTTATTGGGAGAAACGCAGGAAGGTAATCCTCAAGCGTTAATTACCGGCCGTCCCTGCTCTGTTTCCCTTTCGCGATGAGGGTTGGTTAATCCTCCCCCAGCTTGCCGCGCCATTTTACCCAGGTGGTCCCGGTGAATTCCCGCGGTTCTTTACGAGCCCCGTCGATGAAGTGCCAGATGGTCAGAATGGGGTGGCGGTACCACATTTTGGGCCCGGCGTACCGCATAACCTCGGTAATGCGCTGTTTCATGTCCGGACGGTAGCAATGTACCGGGCAATTTTTACAGGTGGTTTTTCCTTCCTGAAAGGGGCAGCGGTCCAGCCGTACCTGTACGTATTCCCAGAGTTGGCTGCACTCCTCGCACAATCCGTTTCGGACTCCGTGCTTGCCCCGACAGTACATCTTTATCATTATTCCTACGGTTTTTCTTTCCCGCTCTAACCGAGGACGCTTTTGTTCCATCTGTAACCCGATGTTTGTCCTTGCTTTCCGCTCCGTCTGGAGCTTACTGTTTT
>JAJRXE010000450.1 GCA_024276455.1 Calditrichota bacterium | reverse complement strand
CGGCCAGGTGCATCGGGCCGGTGTCGCCGGAAATAAACAGCGAGAAAGACGAGAAGAAAACCGCTGTATCGCTAAGCGGTTTTTGCCAAACCAGGGTTCGTTGATTAATCCAATCCGGTAAGGTGTTAATATAATCCAGGTCGGCCGGGCCGGCGGCAAATTGGATGGGCCGTTCGCTCAATTTGTTTAGCTGCTCATAAAGAAAGGCGATGAGCTCGGCAGGCAATTTCTTTCCCCCGGTGGCGCCCAGCCAGAATAAAATCCCTTTTGCCGGTGTTGCCGCGGTCGCGGCTTCATCCAAATGTCTTACCGATAGAGTTGCCAATTTAAATTCAGCCCGGTCGTCAAAAGGCCGCCAGAGGTCCACCATTGCCTCGGCATAGTGCTTTCCGGTAGAGCCTTTCACGGCAATATTGTAAAATTTAGCGCTGTCTTTCCAATCAAACCCCACCAGGCAGCGGGGCCGGAGGTATTTCCCTAACAGCGCCTGGGAGAGGGAAAAATTATCGGGATTATGGGAGGTGATGGCGATATCATATCGTTCACGTCTCAGGTGGTGGAAAAAGCGTACCAACCGCCAGGGCCGGCGCAGTAAGTTCGGTTGGTCATAGGGAATTATTTCGGAAACAAACGGTGCACCGGCTCGCTCTAAAAACTCAGCCACCGGTTTGTGGATCAGGAAATCCAACCGGCAGTCCGGTAAACTGGTTCGGACAGCCTGTAGCAGAGGAAGCAGCAGTAGGCCGTTCCCGATACGCTGATCCAGCCGGTAGACCAGTACTTTAGATATATTCGAGGATTGACAATGAATAGCTGACGGCGGGGGCAGCAACACTCCCAGAACTCCACGAAGGAGTTTCTTGAAAGCATGTTCAATAGATTTACTGATTTTTCCGGCCATAGCCGCAGAATATAAATGGCCGCCGGAGAGGAAACAATCAAATTGCTAAAACAGGTGTTCTGATTTGCCCGCTTTCATTTTATTTCATCGGTAATCCGTCTTAAATTGTTGCAAAGAATACATTTGGGTGATATGCGAAAAATCTATCAAATATTGCCGCCGTTTCTTGATGAGTTGAGCGAAAAGCGTAAGGCGTATTATGGCCGGGATTTGATCGCGGCAATCGTTTTCGGCGCCTATGCCCGGGGAGAAGTATCGTTCGGCTCGGATTTGGATATTTTGATTGTTCTAAAAGAGTGTAGCCTGAACCGCAGCCAAAGGCAGAGAGTATTTGGAAAGCACATTGAAGATCAAGTCTCCGGTAAAAATTTGTTGCCAATTTCACCGATTATTATTGAGACGTGAATTAGTTTCCGAAAAAATGAAATGTATTTGTGTAGTTGCCTTCAAGCAATAGTAATGTCCCCCCTTAATCCCTCCCGGCTGGCCGGGGGGGAAACCGGCCTCCCTCCCCGATTTCGGGGAGGGCTGGGGTGGGGAAATTTCATGGGAAATTCGTTCATCACATTCAAACAATTTCATTCTCATACTAATTCACGGGTCTATATTTCAGTAAAAGAAGCACAGAAATTTCATCCGATTTATCTGGATATTCTGGACCATAATGTTGTTCTGGTGGGAATGGAATTCCTGCAAAAATTGAACGAACAGGCAAACAAACTCTTCCGAAAAGGTCTTATTGAGGAACATTACCTGAATGGCAAAAAATATTGGAGAATTGCCAATGGTTCCCAAATTACTGAAAGATTATCTTTACGGAGCGGAAAAACGTATTCAAGCGCTTCAATTCTATTTTTAAATTGTAACTATTCAGCCCACTGAACACAGCAAAGAATCGAAAGAAAAAATGGCAAAATTTTTATATTCGGTTAGAAGTCGCTGCCATGATGGGAGCCTCTGGATTGCATTGACTGTGTCAATGCATGCATCGACACCCCAACGGGGCAGGCAGTCGATGCAATCCAAAATCTCTACATTCTTCATTTACGGTTCGCTTAATATTTTTGAGGTTTGCAAAATTTAATTTTCGCACCTAAGGTAATGTTTTAAAAAGAGTAATATGTATTTTTTAGGTGCATGTCAAATTGCACAATGGAAAGCCGTTAAAACGGCTTTGTAATAATTTCTTTCTCATTAACACCGGGCTTATGGACTTTGAAAAATTAACCGGGCTGTTTTAAAAAGCCTGTAAGCCGGTAGCCGCATTCCGGTCTGCCGGAATTGCGAAACACCGCTAT
>JAJRXE010000449.1 GCA_024276455.1 Calditrichota bacterium | reverse complement strand
TTATTATCATGACCGCTTACGCCTCGGTAGATACCGCGGTTGAAGCCCTGAAACTGGGCGCATTCGACTACGTAACCAAACCGTTCGACCCGGACGATCTTTCGCATCTGGTGCGCAACGCCCTGAAGCAGAAGGAACTGGCCCGGGAAAATCAGGAGTTGAAAAAAAAGATCACCGAACTGTTCGGGATCGACGAGATTATTTCCGAGAGCGAGAAGATGAAGCAGGTGCTGGAGATGGTGCAGACCGTGGCGGAAACCGATTCCACCGTGCTGATTCGGGGCGAGAGCGGTACCGGGAAGGAACTCATTGCCCGAGCCATTCACAGCCAGAGCAAGCGGCGTTATTTTCCCATTGTGGCGGTAAATTGTGGCGCCATTCCGGAAACCTTGTTAGAAAGCGAATTGTTCGGGCACGAAAAGGGCGCTTTTACCGGTGCCCAGTACCGCCGGAAGGGCAAGATCGAGCTGGCCGAGGGCGGTACCCTGTTTCTGGACGAAATTGGCGACATTACTCCTCCGATGCAGGTGGATCTGCTGCGGGTACTAGAAACGCATCGCTTCACCCGCCTGGGCGGCAGCGAAGAAATTGAGGTGGATTTCCGGTTGATTTGCGCCACCAACAAGAATCTGGAGCAATTGGTGGAAGAAGGGAAATTCCGGGAAGACCTTTATTACCGGATTAATGTATTCACCATTGTGGTACCGCCGCTGCGAGAGCGGAAAGCGGATATTTTACCCCTGGCTCGCCATTTCATCCGCAAATTCGCCCGTGCCATGGGTAAGCCGGAGAAAAAAATCTCCTCTGCGGCGGAGCAGTTACTACTGAATTATGCCTGGCCTGGCAACGTGCGGGAGCTGGAAAATGCCATCGAGCGCGCCATGGTTATTGGCAAAACGCCGGAGATTGCGATTGAGGATTTGCCTCTGCAGCTCAACGGCGGTGGGAGCACTAAAAAAGTTGGTTTGACCCTGGCGGAGGTGGAAAAGCAGCACATCGAGGAAGTACTCCGTCTTACGGAGGGCAATGTGACCCGGGCGGCGCAAATGCTGGGTATCGATCGGGTTACCCTTTACAATAAAATGAAAAAATACGGTATTAAACGGTAAGTGGATCGTACGGTTTATATTGCCTTTGTGAATAACCATTTTCGAAACCGGGCAGAGCCGCTGATTGCCGATTTACAACAGTGCCTGCCTTTCCGGTTCGTCCCCATCTCCCTGCCGCTCGATTTGCTCCCCTTTTACTCCGGCGAACGAAATCAGTATTATTCTACCCTCATTCTGGCCCGCTTGCTGAATTTTTTACCTCCGGACGGCAACAGCATTGTGGGTATTGTGGAGGTGGACATCTACGTCCCCATCATGACTTTCTTGTTTGGCGAGGCCCAGTTGGGCGGGAGCGGCGCCCTGGTATCCACCTTCCGTCTGCGTAACGAATTTTACGGACTACCAGAAAATCCGGCCCTATTTTACGAGCGGGTGTTAAAGGAGGTAACTCACGAACTGGGGCACGTGCTGGGTTTAACCCATTGCACGGATTACACCTGCGTCATGCACTCTTCTACCTACGTGGAAGACATTGATCTGAAACGAATGGGGTTTTGCCGCCTTTGCCAGGAAAGATTGGGTATCGCCTACCCGGAGTTTTGAGGTCGTGTCCGGAAATTATTTCCCCCAAACCCAAATTTGTATTAAATAGGATATAATTATGCATTTAATATTAAGTGTATATCGTCCTAAAGTACAAAAAAAAGTCAATTAGAACTCGCTATTTACTTGTATAAATTTAATTTTTGGGGTGCAGTTGTTAAATTTCAAGATATTATTATTTTTAGCGTTTTTCATGTATTTCGCGAGCAAATAATGGAGTGTCTTTTAAAATAGCCGGTGCAACAGTTCCAGGTATGCGGCTTTACCGATGATGCGTTCCAGGTTATTCTCACACTTACCGCCGTCCGCCATGGTCTGGCCGATTTTTTCCCTAGTTTGTTCTACAAGGGCTTCGCGTAAAAAGCATTTCACCGTGTTCACGGTGGCCAGGTAGTTTTTTAGTCCCATCATTTCGTCGCCGGACTGCTTGACATTCCGGTGCAAATTTTTCCCTTCCATTTTGAAAAGGTAATCGTCTTCGGCGGTGATGAGGGCTATTCCGTTCCCTTCGAAAGTGGGATTCACGGCAATCACCCGTCCGGAAATGGGCGAGTGAAGCGGAATGCTCTGCTGGTCGCGGATGATCAGAGCGATCATTTGGCCGCTGTGGTAATAGTTACCTACTAACGGCAAAACGATGCGCTGCACCGGGTGGAGGAGTTTGAGCACAAATTTGTTGATTCCTAGTGCAGCGCAATTATCGTTCTCGAGCCGGCACCATAGTTGGGAGGAGCAATAATGACGGTCCAGGTAAATGGGACAGTTTCCGAAGAGCTTAATAAAGTAATTGTTAACCCGTTGTTGAATTGTGTCCGATTCACCCTGAACCGTTGTGGTAAGCGGTCCGGGACGTTCGGACATGTCCGGGCAGTCTTCCGGCAGCAAGCCACGCATCACTTTGTCGAATTCGCACTGCTCGCACTGGTAATTGTGGTTGCACAGCCGGTAGTTTACCACGTTGGCTTGCATCCAGACGCATTTTTGAATCGGTTCGAACTCCGTATGTCGTTGGTGCCCTTTCATGGCTTGCTGCGTTTAGTTCAAGGTTTCCTGTTTATTGATTTTTTCTTTACTTTCCAGCACAATCGGGATTTGCCGGATGCTCGGCAGTGCCGGCACTTTTTCCGCCTGAAAGATTGGAAAGTTTTTGGCAATCCAGCGGAAAGCCGCAAATCCTAGCGCCACAATCATCAGCGTAATGCTAATTTCCATCCAGGAGGGGAAATAATGCGCTCCGCTGTACGATTCCAGAGCGGTAATGGAAACGTTCATTCGGTTGAGTACAAACCCGCTGATTACCAGCAGCACACTCCAGAACAGAGCCACCGAATGGCGACGAATGCGAGGTGTGGCCAGCAACACCAGTGGTAGTAGTACACCAAGGAGCATTTCCGCCCAGAATAGGTAAGTTTCTGGCCGGTTAATGAAGAGGTAATGCCAAGCGTCCCGCCGGGCAAAATCCTGCAATTTGAGGATCAGGTAAAGGCTTAAGATAAACACCACCACCCGGGCCAGTTCCATGAGGAGGGGCTTTTCCAGGTGTTTGTTGAACGCCCGTGCACTGAGATACGATTCGAAAATGACCATGGCAAAACCCACCGCTACCGACGAAACGAAGAACAGTACCGGAAGAAGGGGCGAGTACCAGAGTGGGTAGAGCTTTTCCGGAACTATCAGAAACAGTGATCCGAGTGAAGACTGGTGTAGGGTGGAGAATAGTACGCCTAAAATGACCGGCGGAATCAGGGCGGATTTAATCACCTTGAGCGGTTTGTGGAGGTGGAATTTTTCCAGCACGACCGGGCGGAATTCCAGTGCCAGAACGGTGGTGTAAAGCATGACGCACCAGCCGACCTCGAACATCACCGAGTGGGGATTCCACATGATCAGTGGGTGCCAGATATTGTAAGGGCGGCCCAGGTCGTACAGCAGGGCGAAGATCACCAACAGGTAGCCCAGAAAGGCGGTGAGAATGGCGGGACGAACGATCGGTTTGAATTTTTTTATGTTAAAGATGTACACAAGCGCGGCCATGGTAAACCCGCCGGCGGCCAAGCCGACTCCACACAACACATCGAAACCGATCCACAAGCCCCAGGGAAAGCAGTCGGACAGGTTGGTGGCAGCCCCTAATCCGTAAAAGAAACGTATGTAAGTGCTGTACAGTCCTGCGATTAAAATCAGGAAAAACACACTTTTCCAGAAGGTTAAACGAAACGGTTTTTTAGTTACCGGAAGAATTTCCATTGTCGTCCTCCTTGCTTGTCAGTTCACGGCCGCTTGTTTCCACGTCCAGCTTTTGCAGTTCAATGCGGCGGTTAATAATCCACCACAACCCGTACATGAACACACCGCTAAAGGTCACCACGTTGGGAATTTCTTTCATGACTCTCCAGGTAAATTGCGGAAATGTCTGCTGGAAGCCTTTCAGGCGGAAACCGAGCTCGGTAGGTTTAACCGGCAGTAGATAAAGCACCGAGGTGCCGCCAGCTTCCTTCAGACCGTAGATGTAAGGGTAGTAACGTTCCGGGTCATTTTGCAGGCGTTCCTGGGCAATCCGAATGAGTTCCTCGTGTTTTCCGAATAGGGTGGCGCCGGTAGGACACGCCTCGGCACAGGCTGGTAACTTGCCTTGTTTGATCCGCTGGTAGCACATGTCACATTTATGCACTCGCGGATTGCGACTCTCCCATTCATATTTGGGCACATCGAACGGGCAGGCTATCATACAATAACGGCAACCCATGCAGCGACTGGCGTCGTAAATCACCGGGCCCTCTTTGGTTTTGCGGAACGCTCCCACTGGACACACTGAGGCGCAGGAAGGCGTCTGGCAGTGCATACACATCCGGCGGTAGTAAATATCTTCCTCCTCAATGTTTATATTTTTTATTACTGTGTAATTCAACGCCGAGAGTTCGTAGTTTTCCGTGTCCGGCTGTCCGTGAATCTCGTGGCAGGCGTCCATACAGGCTTCGCATCCCTCACAAAGAGTCACGTCAATTAGAAATCCGTGTCCCATGAGTTTCTCCCTGTTTGCATCTTGGTTAAATTAACCAACTCAGAAGCGATAAAAATAACGAGCATGCCAAAAAATCGGGTTCTTTCTTCCGTGGGGACGACTTTACTCAAAGCGGATCGAAGAAATCCGGGATTTGAATGAATTCGCTTCGACTCCCTCCATTTGCTTGGAATTCTCTGGTAGCTCCATCAGTCGGCCCCTCGTGGAATAGAAGATCACTGTCCCGTTTTTTTAACGTCGCTACGAAGTTACAGTTACGGCTTAGCTTTCTAGCACTTCCTGTTCGAACTGCTTCCACACCGTCTTGTCAAAATTGGCCAGAATGCCCACCGTCAAATCACCACCGTCGGCCATGGTCAAGCCGGCGTGGGCACCCGGCAGCGAGCCCATCAGGAAGCTTTTGATCTGCTGGTATTTCTCTTGCAGCCACTGTTGGGATTTCTCCGCCACGTACCAATTGGGGATTTCCTGTGCTACCTTTTCCGGTTTCAGGCTGTACAACCAGCTCTGACTGAGGTTCTCCCAGGTGGAATCCTGCAGCACCTGTTCATTGATTCCGGTTACGATACCGCTGACCGGGGATTTGAGGTGCAGTACCTTGTCGCCTTTGCGAAGGCTTAACAACACCTCGCCCTTCTGTACCTTCTCTCCGGTTTTCAGCAGCTGGATTTCGTCCGGTTCACCGATTAAACCTAGAATCACCGGGTTGATTCCCACAATCAGGTTGCCGCTGTCCAGTAGCTTCGACCAGGTGAACGTTGGATGCAGAAAAATTCCGGGGGGTAACATTTTCAATAATTGGGAAAGGTTAATGCGCTGTAATTTGGGATCGGCCGCCAGACCGACTTTTTGTTTCCTCTGAATGAAGTAGTCCACCGCAACGAAAAAGACGATTGTCAGAACTACGAATACCGCCACCATTTTCTTTCTCCCTTCTGTTTAGTTTCCTTTGCTGTCTGGTATTACTTCAAGCAGCGTGCCAGGAAATAAACGTGGAGGTGTAACCTATTGATTATTCTTCGATTAAAAATATTTTTTCTCCGGCTGGAAAAAAAAGCCGGCCGGGGAAACCGTTTAAATTTTAAGCGCTTTCGAGGGAAAGATTGGGGTTGTCCCGTTTAATTATTTAAAAATTAAGAAGTTGGAGGTGTAAAAATATTCAACAATAGGCGTTTAATATTTTTACGGTGGGAAAATTGGAAGAAAAAGAAAAAGCCCGGAGCAGAGCAGGTGTTTGCTCCGGGCCGGTCTTTTCGCCAGGATTAGTATTTTTTGCGGAAGAAATTTCGGAAAAAGTTGCGACCGATGCCCAGGTACCGGTAGCGGTGCCGCAGGTAAAAGTATCCCACAATCATGCCACCCAGGTGGGCGGTGTGAGCAATTCCGTCGTTGCTGTAGAGAGAGAGAAATTCCAGCGCCCCGATGATGACCGCCAGGTACTTCATTTTAATAGGAAAGAGGAAGTAGAGGTACACGTATTCTTCCGGAAAAAAGAGAGCGAAGGCCATCAGAATCCCATAAATGGCACCCGAAGCGCCCAGGGTGGGATTGCTGGTGAATAGGGTAATGAAAATTCCGGCAGAAATACCAGTCAGGAAATAATATTTAATAAACTCCCGGGTTCCCCAGGTGCGTTCCAGCACCGATCCGAACATCCAGAGGGCAAACATGTTGAAAAAAATGTGCCCCACCCCGCCGTGGAAGAACATGTAAGTGACCAGCTGCCAGATAAAGAATTTTTTTAACACCAGGCTGGGCCAGAGGATGAAGTAAATATCCAGCGCGTGGCGGGAAAGCACCTGAAAGATGTAAACCGCCACATTAGCAAAAATTAGATTTTTTACTCCCGGTGTCAATCCGGGAAATCCCATCTGCTGATACATAATATGGTCCTATTTTTTAGTAAGCTTTGGCGAACACGACCCTTCCTTGAGAAGGTTTTCCGCAGTAAATGCACTTTCCTTCCTCGGTTTCCTGTTCGAAGGGAATATTGCGAATGGTTGCTTTGGTGTCTTCCTTAATTTTTTCCTCGCAATCGGCGGAACCGCACCAGTGGGATTCCGCAAAAATGTTCTTCTCTTCGAACACCTTTTTAAACTCTTCGTAATCGTCAATGCGGAAAGTGTTGGCTTTACGGAATTCCAGCGCCCGCTGGAAAAGGGCTTGCTGAATGGTTTCCAGCATCTCTTGGATGCGCTCGATCAGCACATCCAGCGACACGGGCGTTTTTTCGCGATTGTCCCGCCGCACCAGGGTTACCTGATTACTGGCCACGTCCCGGGGGCCGATTTCAATGCGCAACGGCACGCCCATCAGTTCCCACTCGGCGTATTTGTATCCGGGCTTGTACTGTTCGCGGTCGTCCAGTTTTACCGAAAAATGCGGTTTCAGTTTTTGAAAGACCTGTTCGGAAAAATCCAGTACCTCCTGGCGGTTGGATTCTTTCCAGATGGGTACAATGACCATTTGAATGTGCGCCAGCCTGGGCGGAATGATGACGCCGTTGTCGTCCCCGTGAGTCATAATCAAGGCGCCGATCAGCCGGGTACTGACCCCCCAACTGGTGGCGTACACGTAGTTCAGATTTCCTTGCCGGTCCTGGAATTTCACATCGAACGCCTTGGCGAAGTTTTGCCCCAGATTGTGGGAAGTTCCGGCCTGCAGGGCTTTGCCGTCCTGCATCATGGCTTCGATGCTGTAAGTGTGTACCGCGCCGGCAAATTTCTCCGCCTCGGATTTGCGGCCCACAATCACCGGCATGGCCATGTATTCTTCCGCAAAAGTGCGGTAAATCTCTAAAATTCGGCGGGTTTCCTCTTCCGCCTCTTCGAACGTGGCATGGGCCGTGTGCCCTTCTTGCCAGAGAAATTCCGTGGTGCGTAAAAATAGCCGGGTACGCATCTCCCAACGTACCACGTTAGCCCACTGATTAATCAAAATGGGCAGGTCGCGGTAGGACATGATCCATTTTTTGTACATGCTCCAGATAATGGTTTCCGAAGTAGGCCGCACGTACAGCGGCTCTTCTAACTTCTCACCCCCGCCGTGGGTCACCACCGCGCATTCCGGGGCAAAACCTTCCACATGCTCGGCTTCCTTCTTCATGAAACTTTCCGGAATGAACAGCGGGAAATAGGCATTCACATGACCGGTCTCTTTGAACATGCGGTCTAATACCTTTTGCATCTGTTCCCAGATGGCGTAACCGTTGGGACGAATCACCATGCAGCCCTTCACCGGGGCGTAATCGGCTAATTTTCCCTGAATGACCACATCGGTGTACCAGCGACTGTAATCTTCGCTGCGGGGGGTAATGCGTTCTGCCATAAAAATGCTCCTTTACCAGTCCAATTCACGTTTCAATTTTTCAATCTTAATTTAATGAAAATGTAAAACGAATGTTTCCTTTATTTAAAAAAACGTTTATTTCCTCGTAATGAATCTAACTTAATAAAAAACAATGTGTTTTGAAATAAGAATAAAGTGTGAGGAATTTACCATTTGTGTGCCGCAAAGTCAAATAAAAATTAAACCCTCACTGCCGGGTAAATAAAAAACGGCCGGAAAGCAGCCTGATCGTCCGGTGACAAACCGCTCCCCCGCAGTCGCTAAGCAGTTCGGCCTGTTCTCCGCCGGGGGAGCGGCGTGGTAACCGTTTTATTGGATCAGATCGAAAGCGCCTTTGATTAAGATTTCCTGATTCGCAAGCTCGTCGGCATTCAAAATCTGAATGTACCCGTCATTGGTTCTGCCGATTTTAACCGCCCGTTGGGCAAAGGTGTAAGTGTTGTTCGCCAGGGATTTTTTCACCAGCACATAATTGGCTTCACCCACGTTTACCACTGCATCGGCGGGCAGGGCCGGACTCTGCTGTTGATCCACCAGTATTTCCGCTTCGATGTACATTCCGGGAATGAAAGGAAAATTTTGCTTCGCAGGATGAAAATGTCCGTGAACGTTAATGGCCCGGTCTTCGGAATACACCGCCCGTCCCACTAAAAATACTTCCCCCTCGTAATAATCGGTTCCATTATCCGGCAAACGGAAACGGATGGGTTGTCCCTTTCTGATTTTCGTGATGTCTTTTTCGAACACATTCAGCTCCAGATGCATGTGTTCGTTACTGACGATGGACACCGCCACCTCGTTGGGGCTCAAATACTGCCCTCTGGTGATGTTCACCTCGGTAACGTAACCGCTAATGGGCGCTTTGATTTCGGCGAAGGTGGTAATATTTTCGGCGTTCAGTGTCTGAGTGTCGATATTCAGCAGTTCCAGCTTTTTTCCCAGGGCGTTGTAGTCGGACAGCACGGACAGGTAATCCGCTTCGGCCTTCAGAAATTTTTTCCGCGAGGCCACCTTCTCGTTCAGCAGGGTTTTCTGCCGTTCGTATTCGGCCCGCAAATAGTTTAACCGGCTTTTCGCACTCAAATAGTCCTGTTGCATCTGGACGTACTCGGGATTTTCCAGGGTGAACAGGGTGGCCCCTTGGGAGACTTTTTGACCGACTAACAAGTGCACTTCTTTCACCGTACCCCCGTAGTAGGCGCTGACAGCCGTTTTGTACTGGGGAGGGACGTCTAACATGCCGGTGGCGTGGACGCGTTCCGAAAACAGCTGCGGGGTCAGTCGGCCGAGTTTCATGCCGGAGGTGTTAAACTGTTCCAGCGTGAGCGCAACAATTTTTTCGCCGTGGGCATTAAGTGGTTCCTTTGGGGACGTCTCGTTGGCGCTTCCTCTGTTACAGGACGAGATTAACGCCAGGGCAAAAGCGAATGAGAAGAAAATTTTAATGAATTTCATGGGGTGTTCCTTTCTTTTTTTAATCCAGAACCAGATAATTGATTGCTAAAACGGTCATGTTATATTTCATTAGGTCGTTTAAGTAATTCATCTCGATGGTAACGGAGTTTTGGATAATTTGAATGTACTGTAAAAAGTCGATCTCGCCGTTCTGATAGGCTTTGTTGGCATTCAGGAGAAGCTCGCGGGAAAGGGATTGTCCGGTTGTTTCATAGTAAATCAGCGATTTTTCATAACTTTGCAGCTCCGCCCACAACGATTGGAGACGGGCCTGCAGTTTGCGATCGTAGTTCCGGAAGTTCTGTTGTAGGATTTGACGTTGAAACTTGGCCCGCTGCAAGTTGGAACGCTGATTGAAAAACAGGATCGGTATGGAGATTCCCACATCAAAGCCGTAATAATTCCGGGCGTTGGGGCCGTTGTTATTACCCACAAAAATCCCCAGATTGATGTCCGGAAGAAAGTGCTGCTTTTGCAAACTTACCTCCAGATCGGCTGCCCGGAGCAGGTGCTGGTAGTAGTTCAGCGCGGGATACCGGGTCGTGTCGGGCGGTTGGGGCGATAAGTTGGGCAATTTCATGGGAGGCAGCGCGTAGTTGCTGTGGATTTGCAGAAGCGCGTTCAGGCGGGCGTACCCGGCTTTAATGTTTTGGCGGGCCTGGGCCAGACG
>JAJRXE010000448.1 GCA_024276455.1 Calditrichota bacterium | reverse complement strand
AGAAATGGAAAACGGCCATTCGGGACTGGACAAAAATTGTGGCCCAACTGGCAATCCATTTCGAAGGAAGATTAAATTTGAATTTCTAATGTGAAGGGTATTTACACAAAAAATGAAACAGTCTCATTTAAATAAAAAAAATTATGACCCAACCATGAACTCCAGGTTGCCTTTTGTCGTAGTTTTTCCTTGGATGCCATTTTTCGAACATTTTTGAATCTAAAAAATAAAAAATAGTGTTTTAAATAAAAATGAAATTCTGAAAAAACTCCAAAATCCGTTCTAAATCTTTATTGGACTCTTCAACTAAACAACTTCCTGAATATAAATTAGCAAATAGTATGCCTAAGTCAATTGTAAAGTAAAAGAGGAATAGGCACAATAGAGTGGTAATTTTTACCACATTTTTTCCCCTGGGTTGTTGCAAAAAAACCACTTTTTCAGAAATATTTCCTTGAAATTATTGTCTTGATCACATTACTTTTTAACGGAAACATTTATTCTAAACGAAAATTACAATTTTAAACCCAACGCACCTCGATGAGCCTTTTCCACCTGTTAAATATCACCTCGGTCAGGCAACTGTACGGCCTCTTTTTCCTGTTTGCCCTCCTGGTAGCGGGGACTGTGACCGTAATCGTGTATCGTTCCTCTTACCCCTATCAGTTGAAAATTGCCGACCAGAAGTTTACTGACAACAGAAATTTTCTGCTTTATCATGACTTTAATCATGACGGATTCAGCGAGCAGATTGAGGTTGGAAATAACGAACAGCGTGAAAAATATAGCCTGGTTTTTCTATCCCACCGGCAGCAGGATTCCCATGTAATTGATCAGTTCAATTTTCATGAGCCATTAAAGGCCAGCTGGATTTTTTTCGGGGATTACAGCGGAGATGGTTACGACGAAACCTTTGTGTTTACCCAACAAGGAGATTCCCTCTATTTGTCCATTATTGATGTGAATTTAAAACGGTGGCTTTTGGATCGCCATTATTTGCTCAGCGTCCGGAAGCCCAACCCGTACCACCGCTGGGATGTCGGAAAGGTCATCGGGCATTTGCTGGATGTGAACGACGACGGAGTTGCCGAAGTGGTCTTCGCGGTGCATTCCGGGTTCTCCCATCATCCCCGGGGAATTTTCATTTTTGATGTCCGGAAAAAAAAGATAATCAACCGGTTTTTATCCAATGCCGGAATCAACGATTTGCTGGTTTATGATCTTACGGGCGATCAAAAGCCGGAAATTATTCTTCTGGGGGCTGCTACCGGGAATATTGACGACCGAAACCATTACACCGATCATAAATCCTGGTTCCTGGTGTTCGATCGGCAATTGAATTTTGTCTTTCCTCCCCGCAGTTTCGGAGAATATCCTTCCCGAATACATGGCGAACCGCTGGAAATATCCGGGGAGTCTTACCTCCTGGTTACCTACATTTATGCCGGGGACAAATCGTTTAACGATTATTTGTGTTTAATCAATTCTAGAGGAGTCATGATTCGCCGCCAGTTTTTTGCCGGCTGGGATTTGTTGCCAACCCGGGTAAACCGGGAATGGTATCGTCCATGGTTGTATAGCGGTACGAGGGATGGTAAAGTCGCCCGGCTGAATCCCGATCTACTGGTACAAAAAACCGTCCAACTCCGGGTTAAAGATTTCAGAATGTTAGACGTTTTTGACCTGAATCAGGATGGGAAAGCGGAGATCGTTGGTGCGGATTCCAAAGGATTATTATTGTTAAACAACGACTTAAATCCCATTGCCCGTCTTTCGGTGAATGGAAGAATCCGGTATCATTATTCCAGGCGCTTTAATGGTCCGGGGCAACCGGTAGAATTTGTAGTTCATGACCGGAAAAACTGTTATCGTTTCGCTTTACAAAGGAATCGAATTTATGCCTGGTTACCCGTTCTTTTCCTCGGTATGAGTGGAATAGTTTTCGGTCTGATTCTCCTGGGGCACCGTCTGATGACGATTTTCAATATTTATTTTACTTATTTGCTGTTTTCCCTACGGAAATCCAGACATGGAATTCTGATTCTGGATCACAAGGGGTTGGCTTTCTATTTTAACACCAGGATTCAGGAATTACTGCACCTAAGTGAGCCGATTTTTAAAGGAAAACATGTTGAAGACATCCTTCGAGAACGACCACAAGTTCTGGAATGTATTCGCCGGGGAATGACCTCCGGTAAGCTTTGTCAGTGCGAAATCAATTTTGTCGATCCCGATCAGCAGTTTAAGGGAGAGATCATTATCACCCCGTTTCGAACTACTTTCAATTATATTTATGCCTATTTGATCGAAATTCACGACCACACACAGCCGATTTTGAACGACCGTCTGCAAGTGTGGAGCCGCTCGGTGCAGAAGATGGTACACGATATTAAACAGCCCCTCTCTTCGGTCTCTCTGAACCTGAAAGCGCTCCAGATGCGCCTGGAGCAGATGGAGATTGAGAACCGGGAAGACATCCGGGACGACCTGCTGATGATGAAAAACGAACTGGAAAAGGTGCGGCAAATTACCAACAATTTTCTCAAATTTGTCAATCTGGAGAATCCCCATTTTCAATGGGTCGACCTGGAACAGACCATTCGCCACAGTTTGGAGCGGTTTTCTTCCTTGCTAAACGATGGGCTTCAGATTGAGCTGGAGTTTGACGCCGAGGTTAAAACCATCTGGGCAGATCCCCAGCAGTTGGAGCTGGTGTTGCACACCCTGGTAGAGAATGCCATCGACGCCATGCAGGGACGCGGCCATATTCGGGTCAGCACCCTGCTGGGGCGGCAACTGGACGACCATTTCAGCCGCATGGTACAGATTGAAATCGCCGACAATGGGCCCGGCATCGATCCGGCCATTAAGGACAAAATATTTGAACCATTCTTTACCACCAAAACCGACGGTACGGGAATGGGATTGGCCATTGCCAAAAAGATCATTGAGGATCACGGTGGACAGATTGCGGTTTATTCCCGAAAGAAAATGGGAACCATTGTACGGATTACCCTGCCATTTCGGGAAGAAAACGAAACCGATTCGAAGCAGAATTCCGATCTTCCTCTGGCGTAACGGGTCGGGGTGGTTTTGTCGGCGAGCTGATTTGCACCGGGTGAGCGCCTCCAGCACCTGATTATCCGCGCTAAATATGGAAAACGGAGCGGCAAGGCTTCCGCTGGAATGGATTTTGCATTTTGTTTTCCAGGAAAAAAGAAACAATGGATTCAAAAAAATCGCCATTCACTCAGCGCAAACAGGATTTTACCATGGTACCGAAAATTCTCATCGTAGATGACGATGAAAATTTGTTGAAGTCGCTCAAGAAAATTCTCAAGCTTCACCGCTACGATGTGGATGCCGTATCCAATCCGATGCAAGTGGAAGAATTGATGCACCAGAATCGCTACCAGGCCGTGCTGTTGGATGTTCGGATGCCGGGAATTAATGGGCTGGAGCTGTTGAAATTGATTGGGCACCTCTCCATCATGACCCCGGTGATTATGATTTCCGGCCAGAGTAATATTGAGATTGCCGTGGAGGCGATTAAAGAGGGAGCTTTTGATTTCATCGAGAAGCCCATCGATCCGGATCGCTTGCTGGTAACCATCCGCAATGCCCTCCAGAAAAATGAGCTGCTGCAGAGCAAGGAAACCATTTATCAGGAATTGGCCAGCAATTATCGCATGATTGGGGAAAGTGCGGCCATGAAGCGGGTGTTTGAGATGATTCGGCGGGTGGCCAACACCAACACCAAGGTGCTCATTACCGGCGAAAGCGGCACCGGGAAGGAACTGGTGGCCTGGGCGATTCACCACCACAGCCAGCGGCAGGGGAAGCCCTATATTAAGGTAAACTGTGCCGCCATTCCTCACGACTTGCTGGAGAGCGAGCTTTTCGGGCACCGCAAAGGCTCCTTTACCGGGGCAGTGTCCGATCATCGGGGCAAATTTCTGGAAGCCGACGGCGGAACCCTGTTTCTGGACGAAATCGGAGAAATGGATTTGCATTTGCAGGCCAAATTGCTCCGGGTGCTGGAAGAGAACGAGGTCGAAATGCTGGGAGATACCCGTCCCCAACAGGTGGACGTGCGGGTGATTGCAGCGACCAATCAGGATATTAATCGCCTGGTTGCCGAGGGCCGTTTCCGAAAAGACCTGTTCCACCGGTTGAATGTCATCCGAATTCATATTCCGCCCCTGCGAGAAAGAATGGAGGATGTGCTCCCGCTGTCTTACCACTTTTTAAAGTTGTATTGTGAAACCCACAATCGCCGCTTGTTACCTATTCATCGCCAGGCCGAAGCGTTTTTAATGCACTACCACTGGCCCGGCAATGTGCGGGAACTGCGAAATGTGATTGAAAAGCTGGTGATTTTTACCGAAGGAAGCGAAATCAGAATCTCGGATGTGCAGCGGGTGTTTGAAATGGATCGAATTTCCGCTCCCGGCTCCGATCTGGTGGGAGAAGAGGAGATCGCCGATCTGCGCACCGCCCTTCAACAATTCGAAAAACGGTACATTCTGCAGACCTTGCAAAAATTAGACTGGAAAAAGAGCGCCGCCGCCCAGGTGTTGGGAATCGACCGCTCCAATCTCTTCAAAAAAATGAAGAAGCTGGGAATCATCTAAGGAATTGAGCCCTGTGGGAGCCCAACGGGCTCGGTATTGATTGTGACGTAAAATTTCCTACCAATATAGAACCTGCAGCGATCAGGTTTTTATCGAATTGTCTGCGTAAAATGAACAGAAATCGATCCTAAATGTGTGAGACAGGATTGAAAAATTGTCGCGCTCTTTCAGAGCTTGGTCGGGTCTGTGCTGTGGACCTCTTTTTCCTGGGGCGCTGCCCCAGGTTTGCCTAATTTGAGCCCTTCGGGCTCTTTGCTCGAATAAGCTCTGAAGAAATATGGTGTTGAATATGATGATAACTATTTGTGGGATTAGTTGGAGGAAATAATTGTCACGCTCTTTCAGAGCTTAGTTTGGTTTATTGGGCTTTTCTTTCATCCTGGGGTTTCGCCCCAGGCTGACCCTATTTGAGCCTTTCAGGCTCTTTGTTAAACCAAGCTCCCAAGGAGCGTAATAGGGGTAGCCCAGTGCAAAGCGCTGGGTTATGGGTGAATTTACAAAATTAAATCCATCCTGAAGGGGTGGAACAAAAACGTTATGACTTTCTTTCAGAACTTGTTTTATGGTGTTGGCGAATTTCTGTTTCCTGGGGCGTTGCCCAGGACTAGCCATCTGTGAGCCTTTCAGGCTCTTTGTTAAACCAGGTTCCCAAGGAGCGAGAGAAGGCCAGTACGGTGTAAAGCGCCGGGGAAGGGGCATTACCTCATTGCGCGAATCACTTGTTTGAAAATAAAAAAGCACCAGACCCCGAGGGATCCGGTGCTTGATGCATACCAGGACTGGAATGGTTGTTATTTCCTCCCAACCCTTAGTCCCAGAGAGCCTCCTCAACTTTTCGTCAGGATGACCAGATATTTGATTTTCCAGAATTCTTCCGGATCAATGATTTCCAGAATGGTTTGTTTCTCGTCTTTCTTCACCAGGTGGTACGATTCCGGGTTGTGGGGAGAGATAATCTTCACTCTTTTAATGTTCTCGTTAATGGCAATGCTGTTGGTGGAAGCAATGTCCGTCACCATGAAATCGGATTTGCTGAAACCGGGAGCCAATTTTTTGGCCTTGCGGATTCCGAAGATTCCTCCCTTCTCCTCAATAATGCCTTTCTCTTTCAATTCCTTTTCGTTCGCAATGATGTAGTAAGCGGTGTTTAATCGCCGGGTCTGGGTTTGAATGGTTTCCTCTTTTTGTTGCAGCTCTTCTTCCGCCCGGGCAATCCTCACGTTCAGTTGTTCGACCTGGTTTTTCAGTTCGGTGATGTAGCGTTCCTTTTCTTCCAGGGTTTCATTCAATTTATTAATCGTCTCTTCCAGAGAAGCGGTCTGCATCTGGGCCGAGTACATTTTGTCTTTCAGCTTTTTGAGCTGCTTTTTGCTACTGCGCAAATAGGCATCGATGCTTTCGATATTGCTCAACATTTTTTCCCGCAGGGAAACGGTTTTCTGCTTCTCCAGATCTTTGGAATATTTGCTCAACAGCCCTTCCCGTTTGCGAATCCGTTCCAGATTGTCGTACACCTCGTTAATCGTGCGGGTGTATTCCTCAATGAACTGATCGCGCAGTTTGGTTTGCTCGGTGAGCAGTTTATACTCGGTTTCCAGTTGCGCATTTTTTTCTTCTAATTGGGTGAGTTTTTGCTTGTCACTGCACCCGAACAGAATCAGCAAAGAAACGAAAAGAACGATATATTTTTTCATGGCTATTTCTCCTCAATTTTCCAGTAATTTAACGAATCCTGTTTCAGGGATTCGAAAACGATTTTGCCGTCCTCGGTGCGCAGAATACGGCCGCTGTAGTCCGGATTGAACTGAATGATGTTCTGGTCGGGGAAAATCATGCCTTCTCCGTCGCGGCGGGTGTCCTGGGAATTCATGACATAGTGAAACCGCAGCTCATCCTTCTGCCAGTCAACCTCGGTGATGTCCAGGGTAATCAGTTTCAGGCCGTCCGGAGAACGGGATACGCCGATGTAAAATTTTTTAAAATCATCGGCACTCCACTTTTGAACTTGGGCGGGAGCGTTTTCTTCCTTCCGAACCTGTTCGTCGGGAATGGTTTTTTGATCGGCCGTTCCGTTCTCATTGGCCAGACCTCCCAGATAGAAGATGAGCAAAAAAACAAACCATTTTTTCATGATGACAACTCCTTTACGTTAAATCTATTTAAGTGGTTTGAGACGTTTCTCGGGAAAAAACCTCGGTTTTCAGGTTCTGTCCGGGTTACACCAGGCGTTCTAATTCCTCTCGTTGGTAGATCAAACGGTAGAGACGCTCCAGCAACGGACGGGCTTTCTCTACCTGATTCACGCTGCACAGTAAATATATTTGCGTCAGTAAACTATCAACTTTATGGCAGTTGTGACCGGATTTAAAAATGGCCAGATATTCGGCATTGGTAACCACGGATAAGGCTTCGGCTGACATCTCTCTTCCTCCTGTTTTGAATCCTGCATCCTCCTGTTCTTAATTAGGACAAATACAGTGCCAACTCGAGGTCCTGAACCGATAAAAGTGGGTTTATCACAGGATTTGGCGAATTATTAAATTGGAAAGCAGGGTTGGTAACCCATTTATCACCAATAGGTTAAATTCTGGGGGCGATTTCCTCGAATATGAATTTTTCTCTGAGCGAAAAAATGGAAAACATTTTGACCCGGCCAAAAAGGTTTCGTGAAAAATTGGAAAGGAAATGTGAATTTCTTACACAGGACGAGGATTCTGTGCGAATCTGAATCGCAGGCACCAAAGCCGAATGGTCACTGGAAAAAGACGAAGATTTTTTGTTTATTGAGGTTTTGCCGGGAATTTGAAAGGCGGAATATTTTGTCTGTTGCATTACAGACGGATTTTTTGTAAAGATTAAGTTGAAAGAAAAACGAGCGAGCGGGGCAAAAGAGATGGCGCAGGAGATTGAAAGAAAATTTCTGGTGAAAGATGACTCTTTCAAAAAGCAGGCGATTAAATCCGTGCGCATTGTGCAGGGTTACCTTTCATCGGTGCCGGAGCGCACCGTGCGGGTGCGGATCGTGGGAGAGAAAGGGTATTTGACAATAAAGGGAATCGGCAATGAATCCGGGGCCAGCCGCTTCGAATGGGAAACGGAAATCTCCAGGGAAGAGGCCGAAAAGCTACTCAAGATTTGCGAGCCGGGAATAATTGACAAGACCCGCTACCTGGTGAGAGTGGGCCACCACACCTTTGAAGTGGACGAGTTTTACGGCGAGAACGAGGGGCTGGTGCTGGCAGAGGTGGAATTAGATTTCGAGGATGAGCAATTCGAGAAACCGGACTGGCTGGGTAAAGAGGTCACCGGCGACCAGCGCTACTACAATGCCGTGCTGAGGAAAAATCCCTATCGAAAGTGGAAGGATAAAATTTAAATGTCCTTTACTTTTTGGGCCTTTTGTCCTATTGTTTTTGATGCCCGATTTTTACGTGGCACGACCGTTGGGCGGGAGAAAAAAGGAAGGAGTAATATTAACCAAAGGTAGAGCGATGGCATTTTTATTCCGAAAAACTAAAGAATTGGAATCGCAGATTGATGAATATCTGGATTGTGTGGTGCGCGGTGCCTTGCTATTTCGGCAGGGAGTGAAATATTATTTAGAAGAGCGCGAGGATGATTTTGAGAGTCGTCTGCGCGATCTGGACAATCTGGAGAGCCGGGGCGATCAGCTCCGCCGCCAGATCGAAAGCAAGCTCTACGAACAAACCCTTATTCCAGAATCCCGCGGCGATGTGCTCGGTTTGCTGGAAAGCACCGATACGGTTCTCAATACCATGAACGAAACGCTCTTGCAGTTTTCGGTGGAAATTCCCGACATTCTTCCCGAGTTGCATGCCATGTATCGGGAGCTGGCAGAAATTTCCACTTCGGCGGTGGAAGCTATGGTGATGGCCATTCGATCTTATTTCCGGGACCTTTCTTCTGTACGCGACCATATCAACAAAGTGCTCTTTTTCGAGAAGGAATCGGATAAGATTGCCCAAAAAATCAAGCGGCTTGTTTTTCGCCGGGACGATCTGGAATTAAGCCGAAAGATTCATCTGCGCTATTTCGCTTATCACATCGAGAACATTGCAGACGATGCCGAGGATGTGTGCGACCGGTTAGCGATTGCGACCATTAAACGTTACTTATGACGGGGGTGATGGGGCGATGATCTGGTTCTTCTTACTCAGCGGTCTGTTCCTGGGCTGGTCGTTGGGCGCCAACGATGCTGCCAATGTATTCGGCACGGCGGTGGGTTCCAAAATGGTGCGTTTTAAAATGGCAGCGCTGGTGGCCAGTATTTTTGTGGTTCTGGGAGCGGTGATTAGTGGTGCCGGGGCGGCTCATACCCTCGGAAAGTTGGGAGCCGTCAATGCCCTGGCGGGCTCCTTTACGGTTGCGCTGGCGGCCGGCGCCACCGTGACCTGGATGACCAAACTAAAACTTCCGGTATCCACCTCCCAGGCCATCGTGGGGGCAATCATCGGATGGAACCTGTTCACCGGATCGCCCACCGACTTAAATTCCCTGGGAAAGATTGTTTCCACCTGGGTGGTTTCGCCGGTTCTGGCAGCCATTTTTTCCATTGTCCTCTTCAAACTTTTCAAATTGTTTCTGGGAAAAGCACGCATCCATTTGCTGGAATTGGATGCTTATACGCGGGTCGGTTTAATTGTGGTGGGGGCTTTTGGTGCTTACAGTTTGGGCGCCAACAACATTGCGAATGTGATGGGGGTTTTTGTACCCGCCTCCCCGTTTAAGGATTTGAATTTGCTGGGATTCGTGAGCTTTAGCGGTACCCAACAGCTTTTTTTACTGGGAGCGCTGGCGATTGCCATGGGCATTTTCACCTATTCGGAGCGGGTGATGCGTACGGTGGGGAACGAGGTGTTTAAACTCACCCCGGTGATGGCGCTTATTGTGGTGCTCTCGGAATCCATTGTGCTCTTTTTGTTTGCTTCCGAAAGTCTGGAACGCTGGTTGGTAACCCATGGCTTGCCGCCCATTCCTCTGGTGCCGGTGTCCAGTTCCCAGGCGGTGATTGGGGCGGTGATCGGCATCGGGATTGCCAAAGGCGGCAAGGGAATCAATTTCGGGGTGCTGGGGAAAATCGCTTCCGGTTGGGTAACGACCCCCCTTGCGGCGGCCCTGCTTTCGTTCGTGGCGCTATTCTTCGTGCAAAATGTTTTCGAGCAGGAGGTGGTGCGTCCGGTTACCTACGAATTGTCCCCGGCAGTGATTCAAAAATTGAAGGAGCGCCATATTCCGGTAGAGCATTTAAAACCGCTGGAAGGGAAAGATTTCCACAATATGTCGCAGTTTCGCGAGGCTCTGAAATCCCTGGAAAAACTCTCCGAATCCCAGTTGTACCAGATTTTCATGATTGCCCAAAAAGACAGTTTCCGGATTGATTCTACCCTTGCGAAGCGGGAAATGATTCCCACGGAGTTCACCCCCGAACAGATTCGAGCCGTGAAACGCCTGCACGGGCGCCTATTCCTGCACAAATGGCAACTTGACGAAGCGCTGGCGGCCGAAAGTCCTGCGTGGCGGTTGAAACCGGAAACCAGCGTGAACAAAATTTACAATAAATCGATTCGCAAAAAACGTCGCGAGCTTTACGTGATCTTTCGAGTGAAAAAGTAAAGCCTGTTACCCCTTATTGCCGAAGGAGAAAAAAGTACGGAATACTTTTTGTTAACGTAGACCTGGTGGCCAATGGAGACGGTAAACCTGGAATAGTCACCTTGGGTGTACCACGTGAATCACCAGAATTGAGGTTCTTTTGTCCACGGATTATGGCTGAACAGTGGTCATCGCAGGGAAACGGTAACCCGGAAGGCTTTTCCTTCTGCCCGGAGTGGAAGCAGGCGGTCTTGTTCAGCAACGATTTCTGCTCTACCGGAGGTTCCGCGTCATTCATAAAAGACTGGCCGTAGAAGAAGTGCATTGTCACATCCGGTCTCCCGCTGCTGTAATGGCTATTCTCTCCCCTTTTCCTGAAAATATTCCCAAAACGCTTGGCAGTAGCCGTCGATTTTGCCTACCTTATCACGAATTGGGTTT
>JAJRXE010000447.1 GCA_024276455.1 Calditrichota bacterium | reverse complement strand
CGAATCCGGCGATGCGGCGGCGAGGCGTTACCTTGCCACGGTTCAATTCTCGCACCCGGGCAGCGAATCGGGGAAAATCCTTTACCTCCCGATAAGGCACTTTCGCCACCATCTGCCGCCCGCTGATGCGGTTGGTAAGGGGACCTACCATGGCAATGCGTTCATCCACCTCCAGCGCCGCCACCAGGCTCTCCAACCAGCCGTCGGAAACCAACACATCGTTGTTGAGAAACAGCAGGTATTTACCCCGGGCAATCCGGGCCCCCTGATTATTCCCAGCGGAAAAGCCCTGGTTCGTTTTATTTTCGATTAGATGGTAATGCTTGTTCTTCTTCACCAATTTGTGTAAATAATGAATGGTTCCATCCCTGGAACCGTTGTCAACAAAAATAATTTCATGCGGAATACGGGTATGTGCTTGAATGGACCGGACACATTTGCGGGTAAACTCCAGTGCATTGAAGGTTAGCATGACAATAGAAACTTCCGGCCGATCCGTTCGCGAATCCTCTGTTTTCTCCCCCAGACCCAAAATGTGTGCCAGTTTCTTTTCCACCGCCTCGGGCGTCCAGAGCGACTCCACCAGTTGGCGTCCATTTGCGGACAACTTTTCCCACAACGGCTGACTCCGGTACAGGCGCACCACTTCCCGGGCAAAATCCTGCGCCGTATCGGCAATCAGGGCGTGCTGCTCATGTACCAGATTCATTCCCTCAGCTCCAATGGTGGTGGTCACCACCGGTAATCCCCAGGAAAGCGCCTCGCCGATTTTACCCTTCATGCCCGCCCCGTAGCGCAGGGGACTCACGGACACCCGGGCTTGCTTCAAATAGGGCGTTAAATCCGGCACGTACCCGGTGACAACCACATCGCTGGACTGCAAGTCTTTAATATGTTCCGGGGGATTGTTGCCCACAATGTACAGTTTCACTTCCGGCAAGTGCGACTTGATCCTGGGGAAAATCTCTTTCACCAGAAATTCCACCGCATCCCCATTGGGCGGATGGTTGAAATTGCCCACAAATAGTAAATCCTTCGTCTCCGAATACTTTTTCCGGTAACGAATCGGTTGATGAATATTGGGCACAATGTCAATCGGTGTTCGAATTTTATGTTTCAAGAGTATTTCTTTATCTGCCTCGGTAACCACCCAAACTCGATCGGCCTTCTGGTAAAACTCCAACTCCAGGTTTTTGCGTTGCAAGGCCTTCCGGCGTAATTTATGATCCTGTTTCAGTTCCGCTTCCCGCAGCTCCCGGACAAAATGAATATCGACCGAATCGACAATAATCCGGGTTTTCGGCGACCACTTCCGAACCAAAGGCAAATAATATTTCGCAATGTACCAGAAAGATAGAATCGCGTAGTCGAACTGCCGCTCTTTGAAAATGATTTTGTACGGCAGGGGTAAGATGTTTTCCTGTACAGTGTACCCTTCATGCTCCAGCGCTTCGCGGTCGTTTTCGTACACTTCAATACCTAATTGCTGCAACTCCAGGCGGTAGCGAGGGTTTTTAAAACCCACCCGGGCGATAAAGGTGATCTGGCAGCCCAAACGACGCAGGATTTTCAAGTAATTAATCAGTCGCAGAGAACCGGAAGCCCGATCATAAGCCGGGGGAAGGGCGTCCACCACCAGCACCCGCAGGTTAACACCCCGGTGAGCGGCGAAAGACACCTTTGCGGGATCGGGGGGATATTGCTGCTTGAGCGCTTCCGACCACTTTTGCACGAACTTACGTTGATTAATCTGCTGATATTTTTTAAATCCGCTGTTCAGGCTGGTTCCGGCTGTTTGACCTTCGTAATGAATGACCACACTGGCAGGCTGGTAATAAACCCTGTACCCCAACTCGCGAATGGAGAAACACAGGTCCGTGTCTTCGTAATACGCGGGGACGTAGCGTTCGTCCAGACCACCCAGGCGCCGCCACAGGTCTGCCCGCACCATGAGGGCCGCACCGGAACAAGAATCCACTTCCCGGACGTAATTGAAACGCGGATCATGAGGATTCAATCCGCGGCCGTAGTTCCAACCGCTGCCGTCTGAAAAAATAATGCCACCGGCTTCCTGCAGCTTGCCGTCCGGG
>JAJRXE010000446.1 GCA_024276455.1 Calditrichota bacterium | reverse complement strand
GTGTTCCCCCCGAGTTTAGATTAACGGATTTTTCCAATTTCCAAACGAATCTCGAAATTGGAATGGTTTTTTTCGCCAGCAATAGACGATGGGAAAAAGATGTAGCGGTACTGCGGCCGGATGGAAAAGTAAAGATAGTCGCGAGTGGAAATATCCACCCCCGCACCAATGCCAAAGCTGAAAGCAAACCGGTATTCATTGCCGTTTGGGATATCGTACAGATCGGGATTGGTGATTATGGCATTTTTTTTCGGGAAGTTCATTCCGAAGGTGAATCCGGCCAGGGCCGAAACGAATGGCCGGAAGTCGTTTTCGATGTCGTTGGCAAAGAGGCGGCGTTTGAGTTCAATGTTAACCGGGATGATGAACAGCTGGTTCACATCGTTAATTTGAATGGGACCGTAGTAATCGTAGTAGGTGAATTCACGGTCGTCTCGCAGAATGTAGAAATCTCCGCTAATGCCGAGGTAGTAATAATTAACCAGCGATATCCGGTAGAAACCACCCAGACCCAGACCAGACATGGCCAGTGTTATTCCGGCGCCGTATTCGTTCTTGTGAATGGGGGCGGTGTCCTCTTCTTCTTGCGCGGCGACGCTCATTGTGAAGGTGAGGAGGAGCAATCCGACCAGCAGCAAATGTTTTCCCATGTACTTCAACCTTTTTAGTTCTTCTTATTCCTTACGGTTTTTCTATTTTTTTTACTCTTTCGGGTTAAAAAAGCTCCCCGCACAATGGAGGAGCTTTTCTTTATTAAAAGGGTACTTCTTCATCGTCCGTGGTGGTTAGGTTTTCCGGGGGAGTAACCTCGGGTTCGGTGAAATCCGGGGCGTTTGTTTCTGCTGGACGCGACCCGGCCGATTCCAGCATCTGAATGTCGTTCGCAATAATGTCGATACTGTTCCGTTTTACCCCGTTCTGATCCTGCCATTCGCGATAATGTAAACGCCCTTCCACGTATACCCGCATTCCTTTTTTCAAATACTCTTTGGCAAATTCTGCCAGACGCATCCAGGCAACAATCCGGTGCCACTCGGTTTCTTCCTGCATATTGCCGTCTCGGTCTTTATACATCCGGTTGGTTGCAATGCTAAAATTAGCCACCGGGTTGCCGCTGGGTGCGTAACGGACTTCCGGATCCTGTCCCAGTCTTCCAATTAAAATAACTTTGTTTACTGTTCCACGAGCCATGGAGACCTCCCATTTAAATTATGATTATGTTAACCAGGAATACATCAGTAAAGTTTATTATCATTCTATTAAAAAAACAAGAAAAATGCACCTTATTTTTTTAACCATTTAACAGGATTTTGGGGTTGATTGTTCGAATAGATTTCGAAATGAAGCTTGGGGCCTTCCAGGGAGCCGGATTCTCCCACCGTACCAATCACCTGGCCACTTTCCACGAAGTCATTCGGTGCTACCCGGATTTCGTCCAGATGAGCGTAAACCGTGTAGTAACCGTCGTTGTGATCAATAATAATCATGTTGCCGAAACCCATCATGTAGGTGATTAAGCTAACGACCCCCGGAAAGACACAGTGCACTTCGCTACCCCTGGGGGCGCGAATGTCAATCCCACTGTTCACCAGAACCGTTTTTAACTTCGGATTCTTGAATTTGCCGAAGGGATGAAGAATTTTTCCCCTTACGGGCCAGTTTAATTTTCCTTTGTTGCGCGAGAAGTTTCCCGTCAGTTTTTGCCATTTGATCTGGGTCTTGGGTTTTAGTTGCCGACGAGGTTTTTCTTTTTCCAGGGTGGCTATTAAATGGGCAATGCGCTGGTAACTTCTCTTTTTCTCCTGCAGGGCTTTGCTCAACAACGTTTTGTGCTGAGAAATTTTCTGGACAATAAGCTTTTGGGTCTCTCGCTTACGACGCAGGTTCTTGTTCTCTTTCTGAGCCAGAGCCAATAGCTGGTTCATCTCCGAAATTTCTTTCTGTAAAGCCGCTTCTTTAGCACTTAGCGTGTCGGTGAGGCTTTTGAGATGGTCGTAAAGCGATCTTTCGGCACTGGCAATTTTCTGAAAATAGCGATATCGTAACAAGGCCTGGTTGAGATTTTCAGCCCCTAAAATCCAGTCGAATTGCTGTCCCCGACTGTATTTATATGCAAACACAACTTGATTCGCAAACAATTCTTGCAAATTGTTAATATTATTTGTCAAAGAGTCAATCTGGAAATGGAGCTTCTCTACATTATTTTCCCGCAGGTTAATTTCGCGTTTGTAAAGGTTGATTTTTTGTTGAATCAGGCTGATTTGTTGATCGATGTTGTGGAGAGTTCGATTCTCGATTTTAAATTTGTTGTTCTCGGTGCGGATCTCTCTTTCCAAACGATTTATTTCCTGTTGAATCGTGTCCAGCTGACGCTGTAATTCCCGCAGTTGCTGGGTTCTGTTTTGGCCCCAGCCACCCAGTAAATAAAGAAAAATTATTCCCCCTACCAGCAACAGGTTCGGATAGGAAAAGAGATGCTTTAAGTTCATTTTCATTGACCGTAATGGTTTATGAGTCAAATCGATATTTATTTGAATCCGCTACGGAGGATCATTTCTTTTTGCTTACCGCCAGTCCCCAGGCATGGGTGGGGCCCAGCTGGAAATGATATTGAAACGCGTAAAAGACGGAAATCCAATTCCAGCGCAATCGCAATCCCAGAGAGGGCAAGGTGGGATTGGTCTGGTAGCCGGATTGAAAAACCAGATAGCGGGTTACCGGTGCTTCTACCCCAAAAGAAAGGTTGACCGGGTACCAGCGGTCTTTTTCCACGGTTAGGTACGCCGTGATGCCTCCCCCGGGTTGTAGGGCGATTCCCCAGGTGGTTACTACCGGTAAATCTTCCCGGTACCCGCTCAGCGCCGGTTGATTGATATTCAGCAGGGAAAAGCCGGTGGAAACATAACGGGAAATTCGAACATAGGCTCCCAGGTCCAATCCAAGCGCGGCTCTGGTTGAGCCGTAGTGAGCAAAATTAAGCTGGTACCAGTGGATGTTCACACCCAGTAAAAGGCGATCCTGGAGCAGGCGGTGCGAGACATTGGCGCTAATCCTGACCTCCTGGTACTGGCGGTTTCCAAAGGAATACACCGCGCCGCCCAGACCAACATTTCGGAAAGAGGTGCTGAGAATCAGGTTGGCCGCCGATAATTCGACCAGATTAAAGGGTTTCGAATAACTCAGACCGATGTTTGTGGCCGAACCGCCCGCCGAAAGGGCGGGATTCAGCAAAAAGGCCGCAAAAAGACGCTGATTTGTCACCCCACTGCGGCCCATGGCGTTGGAGAAAGCGTTTGAACCGGAAAGCTCAAAGGCGGCCTGTAGAGGAAGGGCCAGGAGGATTACGATTAAAAAGTGGTGTTTCATTTTTTCCAATCTTCCACCATTGCGCTGGCTCGATAGGGAAACAGTTTCTCAATAATTTTGTTGCGTTCAATCAGCAGCGCTTCCTGCAGGGCCTGGTTGTTGTTTTGAAGATCCAGGCGACTTTGATTGTAACTGGAAAGATTCCGTTGAGCAAAGAGCATGATTTCCTCTTGTTCTTCAACCGGAAGGGACTCAAACCGCCTCTGGTAATATTCTCGCTTGCGAATGTTTCGATCGTCGTCCCGCAGGAATTCTTCTACGAAATTCTGGTAGTCAAACGCACCGGCGGAATGTTCGTCGTATTCAAAAATGGGTACCCCGTACGCAGAGGCTTCTTTGAGGGTCACGTTCGTGCGAATGTAGGCGCGGAACAGTTTGTGGGGAAAGTTCTTTTGCAGAATCTTCAAAATTTCCTGGCTGTGGCGGGTGCGAAAATCGCACATAGCCATCAGAACCCCCCGGAATTGCAGGGAGTGGTTCAGTTTCTGGCGCACCATTTTGTAGGTTTCGTAAAGGGGCTTGATTGCTTTCATGGGGAAGAATTCAGGCGAAATCACCATGATGAAATCGGTGGAAGCAGCCAATGCATTAATAGAAAACAAGCCCAGGTTGGGGGGGCAGTCAATCAGAATGTAATCGTAGTTGTTTTTCACCGGGAAAAGCACGTCCCGGAGTAAATATTCCCGCGAGATGGTGTGGAACAGGGGGATCTCTTCGGCGGCCGAGGCGAGGTTGTTGGGTAAAATGTGAAGGGATTCGCTGCGCCGAAGCACCACGTCATCGAAGCGGGTGTTGTCCTGAAACAGATCGAGCAGGGTCAGGTCCAGGGATTCGGAATCGTAGCCAAAATGCTGGGTTAAATTGCCCTGGGGATCCAGATCGACAGCCAGTACCCGGTAACCCTGGCGGGAGAGGTAGCTGGCGGTGTTGACGGTGGTGGTGGTTTTTCCGCACCCGCCTTTTTGGATAATAAAAGAAACAATTCGCGTCATTCGCTGGTAATCCTTTCCGGTTAAACTCTCAAACTCCGTTTGTGCCCCATCGTTTTACAATGGGTAAAATTAAAAAAACTGTGGGTGGAAGGGTAGAAAATTTTTAACAATTTATCCTTTCTGTTTCCCTGACCAGGGGGAGGCGGGTTGTTTCTAATCTTCTGGAAAGATTTGAAAGATTCGTAATTGAGAAAACTTGGGCGAGAGGTGGTGCCAGCGGGAGGGCACGCTTAGGATCTGGTACCGAAAACCCAGCTTCCGGGCGGCCTGGCGCAGTTCGGGCTCGTCGGATTCTCCTTTCCAGGCCAACAGGGATCCACCGGGTTTTAAAAGGGGGCGAGCCAGCGGAAGGAGGTTCTCAAGGGAGGTGACCGCCCGGGCGAAGACGAAGTCGAAGTTTTTCCGTAGTTGGGGAGGGGCGCTGTTCGGTTCGAGGCGACCTTGCAGCGCCAGGCAGCGAGTGAGGTTTAAGGCGTCGAGCACCATTTTCAGAAAGAGAATTTTTTTTCGAATGGAGTCCACCAGCACCAACTCCAGGTCGGGGCGCAAAATCTTCAATGGAATGCCCGGTAGGCCAGCCCCGGTCCCCAGGTCCAAGCAGGTTGCCCCCGGCGGCAAAGGAAAAATCTTTAAGAGGATGAGGCTGGGCAGCAGATGGTGCGGCCAGAGACGGGTAACATCCTGGCGGGACACCAGGTTTACCCGCTGATTCCATTGGCAGAGCAAGTCGGCGTATTGGACAAGTCGGGAGAGTTGTTGCTCGGAGATTTCCGGAAAGAGTTCTTGCAGTGCGCGCAAAACCGGATTTCCTTCTGTTTTGACGCAAATTTAGAAAATCGACCCAGAAAGGAAAACGGAAAAGTGCTTTTTCTTCCCCGCTGTAAACAGGCGATGTTTCACGTGAAACAGTGGAGCGGGAAGCGTAAATTTATGTTTCACGTGAAACAATGTCCCGCTGGCGAGACAGTTTTTCCAGGTAAATCATTAAAATGGTGATGTCGCTGTGACGAACCCCGGCAATTCGAGCCGCCTGTCCCAATGAGCGCGGTCGTACCTGTTTGAGTTTCTCCCGGCTCTCGGTGGAAAGAGAGGGAATCCGGTCGTAATCCAGGTCTGCCGGCAGGGTGCGATTTTCCATTTTTTTGAATTTCTCCACCAGCTCCTCCTGGCGCTTTAAATACCCCTCGTATTTGGTCACAAATTACACGTGAATGAGCTCCTCTTCGGAAAAACCGTCCGGCAGCTTGGCCAGACGCAGCAGCTCGCGCAGTGAAACTTCCGGGCGCCGCACCAGCTGCTTCAGGGGCAGGCGCTGCTGGATGGGGCTGGAGTGAATTTGTGCGGCGTAAGGATTAAAAACCTCCGGCTCGAGGGAGGCCCGGGAAATCGTTTCCTGCAGGCGGGCGATGTTTGCTTTTTTCTGCAGCATGCGTTCGTATGCCCGGTGGGGGAGCAGCCCGATCTGATGGCCGATGTCCATCAGGCGCAAATCGGCGTTGTCGTGCCGCAGCAATAGCCGAAACTCGGCCCGGGAGGTAAACATGCGGTAGGGTTCCAGGATGGTTTTATTGATCAGGTCGTCTATTAAAACTCCGATGTAAGCCTGGGAGCGACTTAAAATCAGGGGCGGTTCTCCTTTAAGTTTCAGGGCGGCATTAATCCCGGCCAACAGCCCCTGGGCGGCCGCCTCTTCGTAACCGGAGGTGCCGTTGATCTGGCCGGCAAAGTACAGCCCCTCCACCCCCTTGGTTTCCAGGGTGTGGTGGATCTGGTAAGAGGGAAAGAAGTCGTACTCTATAGCGTAGCCCAGCCGGATGATTTGGGCATTTTCCAGTCCTGGAACAGAGCGGAGTGCCTGAATCTGCACGTCTTCGGGCAGGCTGGTCGAAAAGCCGTTCACGTACACTTCCGGATTGTCGAATCCTTCGGGTTCCAGGAAAAGCTGGTGGCGGTCTCGATCGGCAAAACGCACAATTTTGTCTTCAATGGAGGGGCAGTAGCGGGGACCCACGCCCTGAATCAAGCCGGTGTAAAGCGGAGAGCGGTCCAGTCCTGTTTCCAGCCAGGCGTGCACAGTTGGATTGGTGTGGGCAATCCAGCAGCTGAGTTGCTTTCGTTGAATGGATTCGGTTTGAAAAGAAAACGGGACGGGCGGATTGTCCGGTTTTTGTTCCTGTAGTTTGCTGTAGTCTATGGAATCGCGGTGAATGCGGGGCGGGGTGCCGGTTTTTAGGCGCCCGGATTCGAATCCCAGCGCCACCAGGGCTTCGGTCAGGCCTTTGACGGGTAGCTCTCCGGCCCGTCCGCTTTCAATGACGTTGAGTCCGATGTAAATCTGGCCGTTCAGAAAGGTTCCGCAGGTCAGGATCAGGGCGCGGCAGGGGAGGGTTTGGTCGTTGTTAATCACCGCACCCACAACACGATTGTTTTTTACCTTCAGGCCGGTGACGGCGGCTTCGATGACCTCGAGGTTTTTTTGGGAAAGCACCACCCGCTGGGCGTCGCGCATGTAGGCCAGGCGGTCGGCCTGAGCTCGTGGCGACCACACCGCCGGACCTTTGGAACGATTCAGAATTTTAAAATGGATGCCGGTGCGATCAATGATTTTGGCCATTTCGCCCCCCAGGGCGTCGATTTCTCGCACCAGGTGTCCCTTGGCCAGCCCGCCGATGGCCGGATTGCAGGACATTTTCCCAATGGTGTTTATTTTCAGGGTGACCAGAGCGGTTTTCAGGCCCAGTCGGGCCGCCGCCAGCGCGGCTTCAATGCCGGCGTGTCCCCCTCCGGCCACAATAATGTCGTATCGTTTGCTCAATCCCATTTCCTCTGTTTCACGTGAAACACTCTCGTTTGGTTTCTCTGCCGTTGGACGCTTAATATTCACCCCCTCCAACATTCCGGTTGCGAGTTAAGCGTCCCAACGGACGCTATTTTCCAATGCAGAACTCTTCGAATATGTGATTCAGAATATCTGCCGTGGTCGTCTCGCCGGTAATTTCTCCCAGGTAATCCAGGGCGCTGCGCAGTTCCGCCGCCAGGACCACCTCGTCCAGACCCCGAGCCAGCCCTTCGCGAAATTTTTGCAGACTGCGACGGGCGTTCTCCAGGGCAATCTTGTGCCGGCGATTGGTAACCACAATTTCCTCGTTCTCCACCGCCGTGTCCGAAAGGATAATATGCTTCACTGCTTGCTTAAGTTCCCCCAAATTTTGCCCCGTTTTGGCCGAGAGGGGCACAAGCGGCAGTTCTAATGAGGTAAGTTTCCGTTCGGTGTCCGGCCGAATGCCCAGGTCTATTTTGTTGAGCACCAGCACGATGGGGCGCTGCCCGCGTTGTTGCTCCAAAGTGTCCAGAAGCCGCTGGTCATCGCCGTCGAGCGGGGCGTGAGCGTCGAAAAGCGCCAGAACCAGGTCGGCAGAGGGTATTTGCTCCAGGGCGCGCTGCACTCCGATTTCTTCAATCCGATCGCTGGTCTGACGAATGCCGGCGGTGTCCACTACTTGCACCGGAATCCCATCAATCTCCAGCTGGCCTTCGATGTAGTCCCGGGTTGTGCCGGGTATTTCGCTGACAATGGCTCGCTCCCTTTTCAAAAGTAGGTTTAACAAACTGGATTTCCCCACGTTCGGTTTGCCCAGAATCAGTAACTTGATTCCTTCGTGCAGTAGTTTTCCGTAAGCAAAGCTGCCAATTAAGGAGTCGATTGCCTCCAAAACCCGGTCGGTGTGCCGGAGGAGCTCCGACGGATGGTAAATTTCCGCCTCTTCCTCGTTGAAGTCCAGGCTCACTTCGATGAGAGAGGTGATTTGAATCATTTCTTGCTTGATTTCCCCGAGGCGCTTCGATAGCCCACCTTCCAGTTGGCGCAGAGTGTGGGTAAGGCTCTGTTGGGTTTTCGCCTCGATTACGCTGGCCACCGCCTCCGCCTGAGAAAGATCGAGCTTGTGGTTTAAAAAAGCTCGCTGGGTGAACTCTCCCGGCCGAGCCAAACGGGCTCCGAGCTCAATGGCTGCGGCGATGATCCGGTCAATAATCAGGGGATTGCAATGGCTGGAGATCTCCACCAGATCTTCGCCGGTGTAAGAACGGGGAGCTCGGTAATAAATTACCACCACCTGGTCAATGAGGTGGCGGTCTTTGGGGGTGTAAAGATGACCGGTTATTGCCCGGCGTTCGTCCCGAGAAGTTACTTGGTGATCGAACAAGTGGTTGAGAATGGCAAGACTCTCCGGCCCACTCATTCTTACAATAGCAATAGCGCCCTTCCCAAGGGGAGTGGAAAGGGCGACAATGGTGTCCTCGCTGTCCCAGATTTTCATAATCAGGGTGTTATTTTTTTCGTTTTTGCCCCACCTGTTTTTTCTCGGGCTTCACGTCCGCTGTTTGCGGTTCCGGGGTGCCGTTGGGATGCATTTTCTTCTTAATGTAATAGGTCTGAATCATGGTTAGAATATTAAACCAGGCGTAGTAAAGATTGAGCCCCGAGGGTAACGAATAGAAAATAAAGACCAGGAAGATGGGCATAAAATAGATCATCGCTTTCTGCTTGGGATCTGTAATAGACATTTTGGATTGCCAGATCATGGTCAGTCCCATGAGAATGGGTAAAACGTGCAAGTCGCCCAGAATGGGGAGCTTGAATCCCAGGTCCAGTGTGTCCGGCCGGGACAGGTCGGTGATCCACAAAATGAAAGGCTGACCACGCAATTGAATGGTGGAGCGGAAGACAATGAAAAGGGAAACCAGCAACGGCATTTGGAGCAGGTTCGGTAAGCAGCCGCCCAGGGGATTGACTCCGTGCTCTTTGTAGAGCTTCATCATTTCTTTGTTCATCCGCTGTGGATCGTTCTTGTATTTTTCCCGAAGCTCGGTAAGCTTGGGTTGCAGGTACTGCATTTCGCTCATGGATTGGTAGCTCTTTTTGGTCAGCGGATGTAACATGAGCTTGATTAAAATAGTAAAAATGATGATGACGAGGCCGTAATTGGGAATAAACCGGTGCAGGAATTCGAAAGCCGGAATAATCAGCAAGCTGATGAACCGGAATGTGCGCTCGTACCAGCCGCTGTTCATCACCAGCTTCTGAAGGTTCACTTCGTATTTCTTCAATACGTAATAGTCCAGTGGCCCGAGGTACACCGTAAAGTCGCTGCTGTATTTGTAAGTGGGCTCGTAGGCAAAGTCAATGGACACGGAAAAGATTTTACGCTTTAGATCGGGTTCTTTGACTTCCAACCCCGTCAACGTAGCACCCAGTGTTTTGGAAGGATCACCGGGAATAATGGCGGCCAAAAAGTATTTGGTGCGAATGGCCACCCAGTCCACCTGACCGTTGAAATCCTCTTTCTCCAGCTTTTCACCGGCGGATACGTCCTCTAATTCACCCGCCATGTAGGCGTAAGCGTGGGCGTAATTGTTGTCGTCCTTTTTGTTTTCCTCCGTCAGGGGAAGACCGTTTTCCCAGCCCACGAAAAATTTGCGGTTAATCACGTACCCTTTCAGGTTCTCGAACTCAATGATCGTTCGGAAAGAGTAGTCGTGGTAATTCAACCGGATCCGTTTAACGATCTTGCCGTTGCGAACCGGCAGGTAGAATTTGATCTCAATCTCCGGGCGCCCTTCGTCTAGTTTAACGGTCTGGTTGGGAGTAAATTCACCGTACATGTTAAAATGGTTGAGATCGATTTCCTTACCGTCCACATTGACGAAGGCGGTTCTCAGGTAATTGTCTTGAATGAGGTTAACATTGCCGCCCAGATAGTAACTGTATTTCTTTAGTTCCCAGCGAACCAGGCTACCGCCGTTTTGAGTGCTAAACACAGCCCGCATATATTTGGTTTCGATGGTAATCGTTTTTTCTTCCTCCGCCGGTTGAATGTCGGTGGTAAAAATATCGGACGGTGCCGTTCCGATGGTATCTTCGGCAACGGTGGTCGTCGCTTTTTCAGCCGGGGGAAGCGCACGATTACTGTCGGGAGCTTTCTGCACAGTATCGGCCACCATTCCGCTCGTGCTCGCCGGTTGGGGTGGGTGGGTGGTCCGCATGTAGGAATTGTAACCCAGCCAGAGCATGGTAATAACGATGATGAGAAAAAGCCCGATTAATGTCTGTCTATCTTCCATTCTTCTTCCTCACTATTGTAGTTGGAACGGGATCGTAGCCACCGGGATGGAACGGATGGCATTTGCTAACGCGTTTCGCAGACAGCCATCCTCCCCTCAAAATACCAAACCTTTTTATGGCCTCGACACTGTACTCCGAGCATGTTGGGTAAAAACGACAGGAAGGTGGAAATAACGGCGAAATCAGTTTTTGATATGAGCGAATAAAAAAAACGACAATATACTTCATGTCTCAAAAATCGAATCAAGTTGTTTGTTCAGGTAATGCCAATTGTCCAGGTATTTTTTTATGTAAAAAACCACTTCTTTGTTCACAAAATGTTTTTTGTGTAAACGGTAATATTCCCTCACCAACCGTTTCATCCGATTCCGTTTAACGGCATTACCAATTCTTTTGCTAACCAGGAAGGCGGTTCGGGTGCGTCCGGAATCGAGTATGTGAATGTTGAGGGCTCGGGAGCGATGAACCCGCCCTTCCTGGAAAACCCGGCTAATTTCGTTGCGCTTTTTAAGAATCATGGAACGTGGCAAGTTGTGCGGATGTTTAGAGCTCATCGCTTACAGTTAAGCGTTTGCGTCCTTTCGCCCGCCGACGAGCCAGCACTTTCCTGCCATTCTTCGATTGCATCCGTGCCCGAAAGCCGTGTTTGTTCCGCCTTTTACGATTGTGGGGTTGATATGTTCTTTTCATTTTACCTCCAATTTGTCAATTCTTTTAAAGCCCACAAATAAAATATTTTTTTGGGCTGAAGTCAACTGGTTCGGTATTTTTCTGGAAAATAGTTGGTTGAGAAAAGGTGCTCGACGGATGGGGAGGAGAGGGGGCTTTTTGTTCGGGGGTTGAACGAGCCTTGTCCCCCGGTGAGGGAGAAAAACGTTGTTTTATTTCTCATAAGTTGTTTGTAAACAAGGTGTTGGCTGTTTTTTATGGTGAACTATCTCCAGTGATTCAGGCTGAGTTCTTCTCCGTCGAATTCCGCGTAAGTAAAATGGCGCATCCAATCGCCCAGGTTAATGTAAACTTTTTCTCCATAAATCTGGTAGTTGGGATAGTGGAGGTGTCCGAAAATGACGAAATCGAACCCTTCGGAGAATTTTTGCAGGGCGGCTTGAATGTAATCGCGGTCGTCCGGCGGAGCATCGCTGCTGGTGTGGGAACGGCTGAGAGCGGAAACCCATTTCGCCAGCGGAATCCCAATATCCGGGTGAATTAAGCTGTACAGAAAAATGTTGAAACGGTGGCGAAAAATTTTCTTCAGCAAACGGTAGCCGACATCTTTTTTCGCGAGGCCGTCGCCGTGAAAGAGGTAAAAACGCCGATTGTGGATGGTGCATTCAAAATCGTCGAAATGAAGCTGAATGTTGAATTCTCGACGGAGGAAATCGCGCATCCAAAAATCGTGATTTCCGGCGATGTAGTGCATCTCTTTTCCCAGCTCGTTCAATTCGCTTAAGGCGCAAAGCACTCGGCTGTAGCCGCGCGGAATCACCGTCCGGTATTCAAACCAGAAATCGAACAGGTCGCCCACAATAAAAAGCTGGTCGCCGTACTCGGCCACATATTCCAGAAAAGAGAGCAGTTTTTGTTCTTTTACTTTTTCGGCTTTGGGAGATTGTCCGCCCAGATGCACGTCGGAAATAAAGAATGCACTTCCCATAAGAATGTTTTACCTTCCTTCAAAAAACCTCGTTGGTTGAATATAGATTTAACCGTCCGGAAAAGCAACGAGGAAAGAAATCCCTTGCTTGAGAAGAATCCGGGGTTAAAATCCCTGTCCGAAAATCTCCCGGGTATCCATAATAATGATCGATGCGGAAGGATCTTCTGTGCTGACGAGATCCCGCAGGCGCAAAATTTGCCCCGGGTCCACTACGACCAGCATGATTTCTCGCTGGTTACGGTTGTCGAAACTGTGTGCCTGCAGTACGGTGGCATTCCGGCCCAATTCTTCCCGAAGACGCGGTCCAATGTGAAGCGCCTGGTTGGTCAGGATGTAGGCGGTTTTGGCATAGGGCTTTCCGGTGAGAATCAAATCCAGCAACTGAGAGGAGATGAAAATAGTGATGAATCCCCACAGGGCTAATTCCACGTTTTTAAAGGCAGCGGCAGCAAAACTGATGACGACCAGATCCAGTACGAACAGCACCTGACCGGTTTTAAAGCGCGTGTTTTGAGAAATGACTTTTGCCAGAATGGTTCCACCCCCGGCGGAAGCGTCGCCTTTGAATATGAAACCCAGACCAACTCCAATGAGCAGTCCGCCGTAAAGGGTGGTCAGCATAAGGTTGTGGGTGAGGGCCGGGAAGTGCAGGTTAATAGCGAACAGATCGGTGAAAAACGAGATCAATACCATGGCAATCAAGGTCCGCACCAAAAACCCCTTTCCCTGATATTTGAGTCCGGTAAACAGTAAGGGAAGGTTGATCGCCAACATGGTAAGGCCGGTCGGAGTGCGAATCAAATAGTGTAACACAATGGAAATTCCGGCCACGCCCCCGATGACGATCTTGTTGGGAATCAAGAAGAGCACCAACCCCAGGCCCAAAAAAACGGAACCCACGATGATGAAAGCTAAATCGCGCAGAAAATAACGCAACCGTATGTTCGATCCAAACATCATTTGCCTCCCGAGGTTAAATCCTGGTTCTTCATCCAAAATAAAGGGTTTTTTCTGGAGAAGGAAGAAACATTTCATTCCGGGGGAAAATTACCCTTCGGGCACTTTATGAAAAAAGGCTTGAAAAGAATAAGTTGACTTTGATATATTTTTCCCTATGTTATTCAATGGCTTAGGGAACTAAAAAAGCGGGTAAAGACATTGGCTAAGAAGACATTTGTTGGTGGTGTTCATCCGTACGAAGGAAAAGAGTTCACCGAGAAGAAAGCAATTGAAAAACTTCCCCTCCCTCAAAGAGTTGCCATTCCCCTCCAACAACATATTGGAGCACCGGCCAAAGCCCTGGTCGAGAAGGGCCAGGAGGTGAAAGCCGGTGAGAAGATTGCGGAAGCCAGCGGTTTTGTTTCGGTTCCGATTCACAGCTCCATTTCCGGCAAAGTAAAAGGAATCGAGAAAGTGAATCACCCCGTTTCCGGGCGCGGCGAAGCGATTGTGATTGAAAGCGACGGGGAAGACAACTGGGTGGAAACAATCCGGTTCGAGGAGAATTATCTGGAGCTGGATTCCAAAGAGATGCTGGAGCGCATTAAGGACGCCGGTATTGCCGGGCTGGGCGGGGCAACTTTTCCGACCCACGTGAAATTATCCCCGCCTCCGGACAAGAAAATAGATACGGTCATTTTGAACGGCGCCGAGTGCGAGCCGTACCTCACGGCCGACCATCGCCTGATGCTGGAACACGCGGATGATATTGTGGCTGGTTTGCGAATCATTATGAAAATTTTAAATGTTCAGCAGGGAATTATTGGCATTGAAGATAACAAACCGGATGCCATTGAGGTCATGCGGAAGGCCGTCAAGGATTTTAACAATATTCAGGTGTACGTTTTTCCGGTGAAATATCCTCAAGGGGCGGAAAAGCAAATGATTAAGGCGGCGTTGAACCGCGAGGTACCTTCCGGTGGCTTGCCCATGGATGTGGGAGTGGTGGTGCAAAACGTGGGGACGGCCAAAGCGATGTACGAGGCGGTGGCGTACCACAAACCGCTGACCCACCGGGTGGTTACCGTTACCGGGGCGGCGGTGAACGAACCGAAGAATGTGCTGGTACCCATTGGTACCATGTTCGAAGACGTGGTCGCCTTTTGTGGAGGGATGAAAGAGAGCGCCGGTAAAATAGTAATGGGTGGCCCCATGATGGGTTTGGCCCAACCCAACCTGCAGGTACCGGTGGTCAAGGGCACCTCGGGGATTCTTATTCTGGAAGAGCACGAAGCGCATGTGCCGGCGGAGGATCCCTGTATTGCCTGCGGACGTTGTGTTGAGGTGTGCCCCATGCACCTGTTACCCACCACATTACAAATTCTGGTAGAACACGAAAATTACACCGAGGCGGAACGCTTGCACATTATGGACTGCATTGAATGTGGGTCTTGTTCCTACATTTGTCCCTCCAATCGGCGTCTGGTGCAGGGTATTCGATTGGGGAAACGTAAAATACTGGAAGCCCGGCGGAAAGCGGGTTAAATCTCAGGAGAACGGTTTAATCCGGATTTCAGCAACAAAAAGGCGCGTAAAAATCGGCGAGATTTAAAAGAGAGTGAGAAGGGAAAGATGAGTGAAACAAGCGAAAAGCTTTTCGTGGTAACATCCTCCCCGCATATCCGGGACGCAGATTCGGTTCCGAAAATCATGTGGACGGTTAATATTGCGTTGCTCCCGGCCTTGCTGGCGGCGGTGTATTTCTTTGGTTTTAAAGCCCTCTGGGTAACGCTTCTTTCGGTAATTGCGGCCGTGGTCACCGAAGCCGCCATTCAGAAATTGGCCAAGAAGCCGATTCGGGTGCACGACGGTGCAGCGGTGATTACCGGAATTCTTTTAGCTTTCAATTTGCCGCCTTCGGTTCCCTGGTGGATGCCGGTGGTGGGTTCGGTTTTTGCCATTGCGATTGTAAAAGAAGCGTTTGGCGGATTGGGATACAACATCTTGAATCCTGCCCTGGCGGCCCGGGCCTTTTTGTTGGCTTCCTGGCCGGTGGAAATGACCGCTTCCTGGGTAGCGCCCAAAGAAGGCACCATTTCCGGCATTGCCGCTATTACCAGCGCGACCCCTTTAAATTTATTGAAGCAGTCCGCCAAGATTATTGCCAGCCCGGAAAAATTTGACCCGGCACAGCTCCAGGCCGCTCAGGATGCCATTGCCAAGCTGTCTTCCAGTTACACCAATCTGCTGATTGGAAACGTGGGGGGCTGTATTGGCGAAACCTCGGTCATCGCGTTATTAATTGGCGCCCTGATTATGTTTTACCGTCATGTCATCGACTGGCGGATTCCCTTTACCTACATCGGAACGGTGGCGGTGTTGGCCTGGATATTTGGCGGAACCGAAGGACTTTTCACAGGCAACTGGATCTTCCATATCCTTTCGGGCGGCCTCATTCTGGGGGCATTCTTCATGGCCACGGATATGGTAACCTCCCCAATCACCGGAAAGGGGCAGATTATTTTTGCCATCGGTACCGGAATTTTAACGGTCGCCATCCGAATCTGGGGCGGTTACCCCGAAGGGGTGAGCTACGCGATTTTGCTGATGAATTTGACGGTACCATTAATCGATCGCTACACAGTACCCAAAGTGTTCGGAGAGGTGAAAAGCAATGAATAACATTTTCCGATTAAGCTTTATTTTGGCCATTGTGACCACCATTGCGGCGTTTGTTCTGGCCGAAATCTACCAGATCACCCGGCCGCAAATCGAAATCCAGAAACAGGCGAAAACAAAGGACGCCTTGAAATACGTGCTGCCCGATGCCCAGGTCATTGTTCCGGTAACTCAAAAAGTGCCCGTGAAGGACAAAGCCGGCAATGTGCTTTACGAAAAAGAGGTCGTGCGCTACTACATCGGTTACCGGAATAGCGACACCACAGGGGTGGTTGGATATGCCTTTAAAGCGTTTGGCAGTGGGTACAGCAGCATTATCGAAACCATGGTTAGCGTGGATACCAGTGGCACCATAAAGAAAATCCGCATCATTTCCCAGAAAGAGACTCCCGGTCTGGGGGCGCGTTGCGTGGAAGACCAGCCGGTGAACCCGAAAAAGAAGCAATGGACCACTCAACAGTTTGTAGGGAAAACGGTGGATCAGCTCAAAGTGGACAAAGACGGTGGCCCCATTGTGAGCATTACCGGTGCGACCATTACCTCGCGGGCAATCACCAATTCCATTCGCGAAAAACTGTCGGAATTGTTGCCCCAGTTAAAATTAGCCAGCACCGAAAACATTGGAGGATGATGAAATATGTCAGTTGGCGCTGAGTTTTTCAAAGGCATTTACAAAGAGAACCCTGTTTTTCGCTTGGCATTGGGACTCTGCCCGACTCTGGCGGTTAGCACGTCCATCACCAATGCCATTGGCATGGGAGCGGCAGTAATTTTTGTTCTGGTGGCTTCCAATACCTTGGTGTCTTTCTTAATGTGGTTGTTTGCCAAAACCCTTTCCGAAGAGGGGTTGAACAGCATTAATAAAATTCGAATTCCCATATTCATTGTGGTTATAGCCTCCTTTGTTACCATTGTAGAAATGGTGATGGCGGCATATTTCCCCGCCCTTTCCGAATCGCTGGGTATTTTTATTCCTTTGATTGTGGTAAACTGTATTATTCTGGGACGGGCAGAAGGATTTGCCAGTAAAAACGGTATTTTCCTCTCCATTGTCGATGGTCTGGGAATGGGAATTGGATTCACCCTGGCTCTGGTGGCCATTTCGTTCGTGCGGGAACTGTTGGGGAGCGGGCAATTGTTGGGAGCCATGATCATGGGAGAAGGTTTCAAGCCGGTATTGTTAATGATCTTGCCGCCAGGTGCATTTTTGGTTATTGGTTTGTACCTGGCCGGTTTGAATTGGATCGATGCTCGAAAAAAACAAGCGTAGAGGTTTAAAAAATGGAATACGGTGTGTTTCAACTAATTATTCTTTCCATCTTTATTAACAACTTTGTACTCTCCCGCTTTCTCGGATTGTGTCCCTATATGGGAGTCAGCAAGCAGATGGATTCCGCCTTGGGCATGGGCATGGCGGTAACGTTTGTGATGACGATTGCCTCGTTGGTAACCTGGTTGCTTTACACCTTCTTTCTGGCACCCACTTACCAGAATGTTTTCTATTTCATTTTCGACACCCCCATCCAGAACGTGCCGGATTTAACATTTTTACGCACCATCGTTTTCATTTTGGTGATTGCGGCGCTGGTACAGTTCATCGAAATGTACATTCAGAAGGTGAGCCCCACCCTGTACAAGGCGCTGGGAATTTATCTGCCGCTTATCACCACCAATTGCGCCATCCTGGGGGTCGCGGTGCTGAACATCGACATGTTCTTTAAAGATGGGTTACCGTTGCCCAACAGTTTCATTAACACCCTGGTACAGGCTTTTGCTTCCGGGATTGGTTTTACCCTGGTGCTGGTTCTGATGGCCGGAATTCGCGAGAAGCTGGAGTTGGCCAACGTGCCTAAACCCTTTCGTGGACTACCAATTGCTTTCATTGTGGCCGGTCTCATGTCCATCGCCTTTTTAGGCTTTGCCGGCTTCAGTGTGGAATAACCGGATCGGTATTTTGTTCTTTGACGTTAGGCATATGAAAAGAAAGTTTATTTTTAGTAAAAATCCCCTTATATTTAGGGGATTTTTTATTTTGAAACAAAACAGGGAGTCCCGTGGCGATAGAAGACCGTGAAATGCCCTTTTTAGATCACCTGGAAGAGCTGCGAATGCGCATCATTCGCTCGCTGCTGGGAGTGCTGGTGGGGTTTATTATTTGTCTGGTGTTCTCGAAAACCCTGTTGAATGTATTGCTCTGGCCCACTACCCGGGTGGACGTCCCGCTGCAAATTCAGGTCTTAAAAGTGCAGGGAATGTTTGTGGTCACCCTGGAGATCGGCTTCTTTGGGGGAATCATTCTCAGTCTGCCATTCATCCTGTACCAGTTCTGGATGTTCGTTGCCCCGGGACTATTCCCGCACGAGAGGCGTTATTTCCCCTCGTTAATTACCTCCGCCACGCTTTTATTTCTCTCCGGGGTCGCTTTTGCCTATTTCGTGATCCTGCCTTTTGCGCTGGAATTTTTTCTGAAATTGGCGCCGGAAACAATTAAAGCCAACATCGCCATCGATTTTTACATCGGCTTTGCCATCCGCTTAATGGTCATTTTTGGAATCATCTTTCAATTGCCCATTTTAAGCTATTTTTTAAGCAAGATTGGCTTGCTGACGCCGAAAGTCATGCGAAAGTATCGCCGGATGGCCATTGTATTCATTTTTGTCATAGCGGCAATATTAACTCCCCCGGATCCTTTTACCCAGGTGATGTTGGGAATCCCGTTGATTTTATTATATGAATTTTCCATATTTATCTCCAGCAGGGTGTACAAGAAGAAACGGGAAAAAGAGGAAGCAGAAGAGAGTTCCCTGGCGGGATAGGAAATTTAACCCAAGGCGGAATGGAAGAAATCCGAAGCTATAACGAGCGAAGATGAAGATGGAATGGAACGGTAAGAAGATTTTCAAATCATTTAGAAACGATTTAGACATTTTTCACGAGTATTTCAGTCAGGCCATGACCTCCAACGTGCGCATCGTGGACAAAGTGGCCAAATACCTGGTAAAGCACAAAGGGAAACAGTTGCGTCCCATGCTGGTGATTGTAGCCGCCCGGGCGGTTGGCGAACCGTCTGATGCCACTTACAAAGCGGCGGTGGTGGTGGAGATGTTGCACACCGCCACCCTGGTGCACGACGATGTGGTGGACGACGCCGAATTGCGGCGGGGTTTTCCGACGATTAATTCGGTCTGGAAAAACAAAGTGGCCATTTTGATGGGCGATTACCTTCTGGCCAAATCCTTAATTACGGCTACAGACATTGGTAATCTGGAACTGATGAATATTATTGCCACGGTCGCCAAGCGAATGAGCAAGGGGGAATTGTTGCAATTTCAGCGGGCACGAAAATTGGACATCGATCTGGAAGAATATTTTCAGCTCATT
>JAJRXE010000445.1 GCA_024276455.1 Calditrichota bacterium | reverse complement strand
ATTTTGTAAGGTCTCATTTCCCGTACAACCTGTGTTTAATTTTCTTTTCTCTCCTGGGGCAGTTCAATAATAAACGTGCTGCCCTTCCCTGCTTCGGATTCTACAGAAATTCTTCCCTGGTGGCGTTGAATGATTCCGTACACCACCGCCAATCCCAGTCCTACCCCTTTCTGTTCTTTCTTGGTACTGAAAAACGGCTCGAAGATTTTGTCGCGAATCTCCTCCGGAATTCCCACCCCATTGTCTTCCACTTCAATGCGCACCCACTCGTCCCTTTTCGGATCGTCGAACGCTCGAATGGTGAGCATACCACCTTCCGGCATGGCTTCTACCGCATTTACAAATAGCGCCACCAGCACCTGCACCAATTGGTCAAAATCCCCGATAATCTGCGGACGGGAAAGGGAAATCTCCTTCTTAATCTCAATGTTTGCCAGCTTCAGATGATGCTTCACCACCGCCAGCGCCCGCTCAATGATCTCTCGCAGCACCACCGGTTGGAAGTGGGTGCTTTTGCCCCGGGCAAACGCCAGGAGATTGCGCACAATATTGCCGCAGCGCATGGACTCCGAGCTGATTAATTTCAGATCGTGCAGCACTTTCTCTTTTTCCGGACCATCCTGCCAATGGCGCTGAATGCGCCGGGCCGTTAGCTTGGAATAGGTAAGTATTCCAGCCAGGGGGTTATTCAGCTCGTGTGCCACGCTGGCCGCCAATTTTCCCAGCGAAGCCATTTTCTCTACCTGTAGCATGTTACGGTGCATCCGGCGTAGCTCTTCGGTCTTCTCGGCCACCCGCTTCTCCAACACAACCGACCAGCTTTTCACCTCCAGGTAAGCCTGCTTCAGATTCTCCGCCATTTTGTTGAAGGAACGCGCCAATAGGCCCAGTTCATCCCGGCGCTCCATCTTAATCCGGTAATCCAGATCGCCCACCGCCAACCGCATGGTGCCATACTGCAGTTTTTGTATTGGGCGGTAAATCAGTAAGTAAATAAGCAAGGCAAAGAAGGTTAATAGGACCAGCAACACCAACACCGAAAAATTTAGCACCGTGCGGCGGGTGCGCGATACCGCCAGATCCAGATCATTCAACGACATTTGCACGTCCAAAACACCCAGAAACTTCTTGTCCGGATCGTGGGCGTGACAAGGTTGGTTACTGCAGGTGGGCGAGTTGCGAATGGGATTAATCATTCCCATAACCCGGTAGCCGTCCGGGGTTCGGTAAATGCGGGTTTTCTGCTGACGCTTCAGCGAATCAATCGGCTGGTCGGCGGAATGGCACATGTAGCAGGCTTCCGCCCGCATGTCCACCATTTTTCCGATTTCGTCCTCGCTGGTGGAAAACTTAATTTCGCCCTTTTTATTGTAAATGCGAATCCGCTCAATTCCCGGTTCATCTCCAATTAATTTAATGGTGTGGTACAACTCTTCTCGTTCGTTTTGTAACATGAGCCTGTACAGCGATTGTTTAATAATATCGCTGGCACGGTAAATACTCAATTCAATGGTGTCTTCATAAATTTTTTTCTGTAAATTGAATGAATAATAGGCATATCCCCCAAATACCAGAATAATAATCAGCATTAGAATTAGAAAGAATTTGAAGCTTAACGAGTGCCAGAGCGAAATAATGCGTTTTTTTGCCTTGAATACCATTTTTCCTTGTTCCATATTTCTCGAATAAAATTAACCATCGTCCGCTTATTTCTCAAGATTTTTATTTTTCTTTGCCGAAAGTTTCTTTATTTTGAGGTTTCGTAAGGAAGGAATCTTCTTACCGGAAGGAGGAAAAACGATTCGGGTAAGCTGAATT
>JAJRXE010000444.1 GCA_024276455.1 Calditrichota bacterium | reverse complement strand
GGAACAACCGCTTCTTTTTTCATCCCCTGGACGGCGACTACCCGCCGGAGGGTTCCCCAAAACAGCAATCTTCGCCAAACAGGAAGGAAATTTTCATACCAAACTCGAAAGTTGAAACGCCATGTTGAAAGTAACGAAAATCCCGGTTCTCACCGTTGAACAAATGCAGGAAGTGGACCGCCTGATGGTGAATCACTACCATATCGGTTTGATTCAAACGATGGAAAACGCCGGACGCCATCTGGCCGAACTGTGCAGGCGTTGTCTGAACCGCCAAATAGAAGGGAGCCACATTGTCCTGGCCGTGGGTGGGGGAAACAACGGCGGTGGCGGCATGGTGGCCGCCCGTCACCTCTCGAATTGGGGAGCGACGGTAACAGTTATTGCGCGAGACCAGAGGTTCGCAGGGGTACCCCGGAAACAGTGGCACATCTTAACAAAATTGCCGTTGCACTTCGTGAGCGGGAAAAAAGCGCACCAAACCCTGGAACACCTTAAACCGGATTTGTTTGTGGACGCCATGATTGGATACGGTTTGCAAGGAAAGCCCCGGGGATTTTATGCCCGGGTAATTGAGCAAATCACCGGGAGGAAAGACTTCCGGGTAGTTTCGCTGGATGTACCTACCGGACTGGACGCCGACAGCGGCACGGTGTTTCACCCCCACATTCGGGCGGACTTTACCCTGACGCTTGCGCTGCCCAAAATGGGCCTATTCGGGGAAGAGGCCCGGTTAGTGGTCGGGAAACTCTTTTTAGCCGATATTGGCGTTCCCCCCGCTCTTTACCGGCAGTTGGGAATAACCTTCGGGGCGCTATTTGCCGCCGGTCCCCTTCTCGATTTGCAGGCACCGGAAGGACTTTCCCACCCGGAAATTTCTCCGGCCGCCCGGCAATCCCTCGACAAGGCGCTGCAAGCCGGAACCGATCCCCACTGCTTGATTCTGGAATAAGGAGCGGTCGGGCCCTCAGGAGGTTTCCCGCGGACTTCCCAGCAAGGTCTGACTCAGGATTTTCACCCCGGAAACTTTTTCGAACCAGCCGCTGGCAATAAACAAAAGGGTTAGCGCCAGATAAAATAAGAAGCCCGCCAGCAGGCCCAGACCGTAGGGACCGATCCAGCCGTCCACATGGCTGAGCAGAGCCACCACGGTGGCACCTCCCACCGCCCCAATGGCGGTTACCAACAGATCGATGTTGAACTCCCTGGTATGCCGGACGCTGTAGTACAGCAGATAGCCAAACACAAAGCCGATGGAAAAAATTCCCCAAAATGTTACCGTGGTCATTTACAGCCTCCTCAATTTTACGTTAAATTTAGTAGAATTTTTCTAAAACGCAATGCAGGAAGCTCTGAAAAGGGAAAAAGTGCGTTCGTTTTTCAGAAATAACACTCCCCAGAAGAAGAATTTCGGATTTCCTCATTGCGAAAGTCGCTTCAAATTATTTAATTCTCAATGAGGACATCTAAACGGATATTTCAACCAGACAGGGGCGTCACGAGAATGGAATTCAGAAAAAACGGACGAATCATGAAAAAACCGGAGAGCAGGCTGTGAACGAGATTGAACAACTAAAAAGACAGGCCGCCGAAAAAGCGGTGGAATATGTACGGGACGGTATGGTCTTGGGTCTGGGAACCGGCAGCACCACAGCGTACGCCATTCAGCGCATCGGGGAGCGGGTGCAGGCGGGGGAATTAAAAAACATTGTGGGCATTCCCAGCTCGGAGAAAACCGCCCGCCAGGCGCTGGAATTGGGAATTCATCTCACCACCTTCGAACAACATCCCGTCATCGACCTGACCATTGACGGGGCGGACGAGGTGGATCCGCAGTTAAATTTAATTAAGGGCGGTGGAGGCGCTTTATTGCGGGAAAAGGTGCTGGCGCAGAACAGCAAGCAGGTCATCATCATTGTGGACGAAAGCAAACTCTCGCCCCAGCTGGGCAGCAAATGGCCCCTGCCGGTGGAAGTGCTTCCTTTTGCCTGGCAACCGGCCGCCCGCTTTCTGGAATCCCTGGGCGCCAAAGTCACCCTGCGGCAAGACCAGCAGCACATTTTCGAAACCGACCAGGGCAATTTTATTCTGGACTGCCGGTTTGGTCCGATTGAAAACCCAGAGGACCTCGAAAGGCGAATAAAAAGTCGCGCCGGCATCCTGGAGCACGGGTTGTTCCTTGGTCTGGCCCACCGGGTCATTGTCGCCGGCAAAAACGGGGTTCAGGAATTAGAACCTTAAACCAATTTACCCCGACCCGCAAATGAGTAAACCGGTTATTTTAATGTCGCCTTATCTGGACACCCTGTTCCAGATGCTGTTCGAATCGCTGGGTTACGAAGTGCTGCACCAGAACGATCCGGATCTCGAGCTGCTCATGTACCAGTTCATGTATTATTCCTTTGATCTCGCTCTGGAGTGGCAATGGGGAGAAGAAGATCATCTGATTTTAGATTTGTGTAAGAAATTCAAACGAAACGTACCGGTCTTTCTCTGTTTAAACTGGAATAAAACTCCGCCGGACAATTGGAAAGAACTCGGTTATTACGATTTACTCACCATTCCATT
>JAJRXE010000443.1 GCA_024276455.1 Calditrichota bacterium | reverse complement strand
TTTGATTAAATATACTATTTCAAAGGAATTAAAGCAAATTTTTTAGTTCACCAAATAATTAACGGAACTTGTTAAATTTTCTTTAGATATTGCAGGAGAATTTCATAAACGACAATCCCGAAGGCGATGGTCACATTGAGGGAGTGTTTGCTACCATACATGGGGATATCGACGGCGAGGTCGGCCTCTGAAATAATTTCCTCCCGGATTCCGAACACTTCGTTGCCTACCACCAGGCAAACCGGAAAAGGAAAGTTTACTTCGTAATATGGTTGGCTTTGAGAGGTTTGTTCTAAGAGGACGATTTTCACACCCTCTTTTTTCAGTTTCCGGATTACCGGCAGGGGATCGGGAGTGTATTCCCAGGGAACCGTTTCCACCGCTCCCAGGGCGGTTTTGTCGATTTCTTTCCGGGGAGGATGGCCGGTAATGCCGCACAGGAAGAGCCTGTTCAAGCGCACCGCATCGGCCGTCCGGAAAATCGATCCAACATTGTACAGACTACGAATATTGTCCAGCAACGCGTAAATCGGAAACCGTTCCAGGCGTTGCAATTCCTCCGGAGACCAGCGGGTTTCTTTTATTTCTTCGAAAGTGAGTTTCCGCATCTTTTTTCTTCAAAACGCTTATTTATGAAATTTCACCGCCGCACCAATTTGGCAACCGATTCAATATGATAGGTATGAGGAAACATATCCACCGGTTGCACTAATTCCACCTGGTAATACGGAGCCAGAATTTTAATATCCCGGGCCATAGTGGTGGGATTACAGGACACATAAACAACTTTGCGCGGAGCGATTCGGATCAGCTCTCGGAGAATATCCGGATGAATGCCCGAGCGAGGCGGATCGCACACCACCACATCAGGTTGATCCTTGCGTCGATGAATATTGTCCCGTATGTCGCCGGGTACGAATTCGCAGTTGTCGATTCCATTCCGGGCACTATTTTTACGGGCATCTTCCACCGCGCTTTCTACCAACTCGAAACCAACCACCTTCTGAGTATGCGGTGACAGAAACAGGGCGATGGTCCCCGTCCCGGAATAGAGGTCCCAAATCAGCAAATTATTCTCGCCCACAAAATCTTCCACGGTAGCGTACAACTTCTCGGCCTGCAACGGATTGGTCTGGAAAAAAGAATTCGCCGAAATCTCGAAGACAAATCGCCCCAATTTTTCTTGCAATGTGGGCGTTCCAAAGAGCAGATATTCTTCCTCGCCAAACGCAATCTGGGCGAATTTACGATTAACCACATTTATTACGCTGCTTATTTGAGGAAATTCTTTAACGATCCGGTGACTGAAGTCCTGCAATTCTTCCAATGCCGGCCGAAATGTGACGATGTTGACCATATATTTCTGGTAGTGAAAGGATTTCCGCAGAACCAGGAACCGCAATTGCCCCTGGTGAGTTTTCAGATCGAACACCGGAATGCCGCTGTCGCGAAAGTACCGCTGCGAAAAGTTCAAAATGCCATTCATGGTTTCATCCTGCAGCCAACAGGTTTCGATGTGCATGACCCGATCGAACGCCCCCGGCACATGAAAACCCAGCGCAAAATCTTTTTTTTGCTGCGGATCGGCCAGCTCTTCGGCCGTTAACCAGCGTCTTTCGGTAAAGGAGAACTCCATTTTGTTTCGGTACCCGTACACCAGCGGAGAAGGCAGGGTGGCCAGGACGCGGGGTGCTTCAAGCCCCGCCAGATGCTCCAGGCTTTCGCGCACCAATTCCGCTTTCACACGAATCTGGTCCTCGTAGCTCATGTTTTGCCACTTGCATCCTCCACACACTCCAAAATGCTTACATCGGGGTTCCGTTCTCAAAGACGAGGGCTGAATGATTTGTTTGACTGTGGCTTCCGCAAAGTTCTTCTTTTTGCGCCGGATTCGAACAATCGCCCGATCGCCGGGCAATGCTCCGTCCACAAAAACCACTCGATTGTTCACCCGGGCAACCCCTTTACCGCCGTAGGCTAACTTCTCTATCTCGACTTCGATTTCCTGACCTTTTTTCATGGCGGAAAGATACAGTAAAACGCCCGGTAAATCCAGTTCATATTATTTCTCGGGAAAGCCGGTAAAAAGAAACCGGAAGCAGGTGCTCCCGGTTTCCGAATCAAGAAAAAAGGTGACCGCTATCGGCCGTTTCGGGTGAGTTCGTTATTCATGTAGGCTTCGTACGCAGACAGATCCAACAAACCATGCCCGGAGAGGTTAAACACAATGGTTTTCTCTTTGCCTTCTTCTTTTGCTTTTTTGGCTTCCAGAATAGCCGCCTGAACAGCATGAGAAGACTCGGGAGCCGGAATAATTCCCTCCGTTTGACTGAAGAGAACCGCTCCCTCAAAAATTTCGAGCTGATCCAGTGCCATAGCCCGAATTAAACCATGTTCCAGTACGGCGCTAACCAGCGGTGCCGCCCCGTGATAGCGCAACCCACCCGCGTGGATAGAAGGTGGAATAAAATCGTGTCCCAGCGTATACATTTTCATCAAAGGCGTCATACCGGCGGTGTCGCCAAAATCATACTCCAGCTTCCCTTCCGTTAACGTCGGGCAGGATTTGGGCTCCACCGCAATCACATCAATGTCCTTTCCGTTGATTTTATCTCGCAGGAACGGAAAAGCCAGTCCGGCGAAATTGGAGCCGCCTCCGTGGCAACCAATGATGACATCCGGATATTCTCCAATCGCTTCAAGCTGACGTTTGGCTTCCTGACCAATTATCGTCTGGTGAAGTAGCACGTGGTTTAACACACTTCCCAGCGAGTATTTGGTTTTCTCATCTTGCAATGCTTCTTCCACTGCTTCCGAAATGGCAATACCCAGACTTCCCGGACAATCGGGATCTTCTTGCAAGATTTTTCTTCCCGCTTCGGTCCGATCCGAAGGAGAGGCATAAATCTCGGCTCCGTACAGATGCATGATTGTTTTTCGGTAAGGTTTCTGGTGGTAACTCACCTTCACCATGTACACCGTACAATCCAATCCAAATACATGGGAGGCAAAAGCCAGCGCACTCCCCCACTGTCCCGCACCGGTTTCGGTCACCAATTTCTTGGTACCGGCAATTTTGTTGTAGTATGCCTGGGCAATGGCAGTATTCGGTTTGTGACTTCCTGTCGGAGAGACACCCTCGTATTTGTAAAAAATCTTCGCCGGGGTACCCAGAGCTTTTTCCAGACGGGTGGCTCGGATTAAAGGAGTCGGACGGTACATTAAATAGGCTTCTCGTACCGGTTCGGGAATTTCAATTTCCTTTTCCTGAGTAACCTCCTGTTCAATCAAGTTCATGGGAAAGATTGCCGCCAGCTCATCCGGACCCATGGGTTGTTTGGTGGCAGGATTCAGAGGCGGGTCCAGGGAAAATGGCAAATCCGCTGCCAAATTGTAATAATGAGTGGGAATCTGCTTCTCTCCGAGCATAATCTTTTTTTCCATAAATAAAATCCTCCTGCTATTTTGTAGAGTTAAGGTTTAAGATGTAAACTAAAATATGTCTATTTTATTTGAACTCTCTCACTAAAGACATAATGATCGTGAATATTAATTCCCCTTTTCGATATTTAAGTGACGAATTAGACAATCTTTCGGGCATTTTTTTTATTTTTTCCTCCGTTTCATTTTAAAATAAAAAAAATGCCCGCCACCCAATCTGGGCAGCGGGCTGAAAACAAAAGAATTTTTATTCGATTTAGGTCAGAACACACCTCACCCGCTGCCCCACTTGGCGCCACCACCAATACCAGGACCAATTTTCGCGGGTGAAGTCTTTCGCCATATTTTCCTTTTCCTTAATTTTTTCGGAATATAATAATGGGTTGTGGGAATAAACAACCCTTTTTTGGAGAAATTTTAGCCACGAAACCAATGTCTTCTAATTGAATACAACAAAAGAAAAGGTACCTTACGGAGTGGTTTTGGCAAAGTAAAAATGCCTTGCATTAAAAATAAAAGATGGTTAATTTTGGCGTGCTTAAATTGATTTTCTATTGGTCTTTAATCAGGTTGTTTGAAGCGGTGAACAAAGCGGTGGAATCCCACCCGGGCGGGAGGAAAGTAAAAAACCGCTTCAGGTTGATCTTTAAAATAGATTTTTAAGGAGAGGTGGCCGAGTCGGCTGAAGGCGCTCGCCTGCTAAGCGAGTGTAGCGGCACAAACCGCTACCGTGGGTTCGAATCCCACCCTCTCCGCTTCGGAAAAGTGGTAAGTATCGGAACCTGAAGATGCTTATCACTTTTTATTTAATATACGGAGGGCTAGTCCTAATTGGTAAGGCGGCGGTCTTGAAAACCGCTGGGCGTAAGCCCTTGGGGGTTCGAGTCCCTCGCCCTCCGCTCTGATTCCAGCGAGGCGGGCTTCTCCCTTCTCGCTTTTTTCATTCTCCCAACAGCCTCACCGGTAAGGCGTCCCGAAACGCCAGCCCCGGCACGCTCGCGTATATGTACCTGTACTCTCCGACCTTCCAAGATTGCTTTCTATCTTACGGCAACATGGTACCCGCACCCGGTCCCAGAGGCCATCCGGCCCATAACCAGACAACTAATAGCAACGTCCAGACAATGAAAAAGGCCACCGTGTAGGGCAGCATGGTGGCAATAATGGTCCCGATTCCAGCCTCTTTATCATATTTTTGAATAAAAGCAATAATCAATGGGAAAAAGCTCATCATCGGGGAAATCACGTTCGAAATACTATCGCCGATGCGGTACACCACTTGGGTCAATTCCGGTGTGTAACCCAGAAGCATAAACATCGGAATAAAAACCGGGGCCATTAGAGCCCATTTTGCGGAGGCACTTCCCATTAGCATATTTATGACCGCAGAGAGAAAAATAAACAGAATCATTAAGGGAATCACTCCCATGCCGGAGCTTTTCAGAATTGTCGCCCCCTCAACGGCTAAAATAATACCCAAATGGCTCCATTTGAAGTAAGCGACAAATTGCGCGGCAAAGAAAACCAATACCAGATAAAGCGAGAGAGACTTCATGGCTTCACTCATTCCTTTCACCACGTCTTTATCGCTGCGGAAAACCCCCGCCCCGACTCCGTAGGCAATGCCGGCAATCGCCGCAGAAATAAACAACATAGCTACCACCCCTTTGATTAAGGGGGAGGAAAGCAGCGTACCATCGGCTCCCCGCAGAAAACCGTTTTCGGGCAAGATACCCAGCAAGGTAATCAGCAAGAGCCCCAATAGCGCCAGAGAAGCAAACAGAAGGCCCCGTTTTTCCCGATCGTTCAGGTGTTGAATTTCTTCCGGGCGATGGCTCCCCTGATAATCTCCAAAACGGGGGGCCACGATTTTTTCCGTTACCCAGGTACCGGTAATGGCTATGACAAAAGTTGAAACGACCATAAAATAGTAGTTTGCCGTGGGATTCACCGAATAGGACGGATCAATGATGTGAGCTGCTTCCTGAGAAAGTCCGGCGAGGAGTGGGTCAACCGTTCCCAGCAAAAGATTGGCACTGAACCCACCGGAAACTCCGGCAAACGCCGCCGCAATACCCACCACCGGATGGCGACCGATGGCCAGAAAAATAATCCCGGCCAGGGGAATGAGCAACACATATCCGATGTCGCTGGCCACATTGGAAAGAACCCCGGCAAAGACCAGAATGAAGGTTAACCAGCGCCGCGGCGCCGTTAACACCAGCAATCTTATTCCTGCCCCGATTAAACCGCTACTTTCGGCAATTCCAATGCCCAGCATGGCGACCATTACAATTCCCAGGGGAGCAAAACTGGTGTAATTACTTACCATTTCCAAAATCATACGGTGAATCCCATCGTGGGTAAGCAGATTGACCGGGCGAATGATTTGCCCGGTAGCCGGATGGGTCACCTCCAGATTCAATAAAGAAACAACCCAGGAAAGCAGGATAGTTCCCAGGGCAAACAATGCAAAAAGAGTAGCCGGGTGCGGCAATGCATTCCCCGCTTTTTCAACTTTTAAAAGTGCCGATTCGATGAGTCTATTTTTCAGGTCAGATAATTTACCCATTGACACCCCTCGTTTTTTCGGGTTCTGTATCCGGATTTTTATTGAATTAATTTTAAACAATCAATTAAGGAGGATTTTAAAATCAGGAGCGGGATGGTGGGGAACGAAGGGTTAAAATCAATTGGGAATATCTGGCGGAAACCGGGCGCAAAGGGAGATCCAGCAAGCCACTCCGAAGATTTCTGTTTCCGTTCTCCCCTCGAAACCTGACCGGAGATGGTCCACCGTAAGGTTTTCGCAACACCAACATACGAAAAGGTAGCGGATAAGACAGAGATTTTGTTTCCCCTGTTGAAACAAGATTGGGGATCTTTCCCGGGTGATTTTCCTGCCCAAAAGCACATTCCGACGAATACCGAACCGGGTGAGAAATGCCAGAATCAGAATATTTCAATCCCAGGAAAATTAGTACAACGCAAAGAATGACAATTTTCTTCAATACGACTCAACCTCAACTCAATAGCGTTCAAATTAAGCACAAAACCATCTTTTTCAAAATCAATATTTCCGGAACCAACGCGAACCACCAAAACAATTCACCGCAAATCCCCGATTTTACGAAATCTTAAATTGTAAAATTTTCTTCAATCTACGGAGCACATCACAAAATAATAACTTATTTAAATTTTCAAAATTTCTTTTTATATTGATTTGAATAAATTAAATCGTATCCTCAAGTGGTCTTCGACAATTTCTCCATGGCCTTTTTTCACACAATTTAGGAGTCCTTTTACCATGAATAAAATTTATTGGTGGGGTTTGTTATTCCTATTAATCGGAAACTTTATTCCGGCGAAACAGTTGCTTGCCCAGGACACCTTGCTTTTTCCGGGCTTAACCGGACAGGAATTAATAGATAGTCTGGTGGCCAATTACAAACCCGACACGGTCTTACCTTACGACATGGCTCGCGATACCCTGTTTGCAAAAATCGACAATCACAACGATAGTTTACGCTGTGTTTACACCGGGTACACCATCTGGCTGGACCCGACGAAAGATCCCACCGTCGATGCCTACAGCAAGGACATTAACACGGAGCACACCTGGCCCCAGAGCAAAGGAGCCACTGGCAACGCCAAAAGCGACATGCACCATCTGTACCCGGTTCGTGTCAATGTGAACGAAGCCCGGAGCAACAATCCCTTCGACGAAATTGACGATGCGGAAACCGACGAATGGTACCGGTTGGATTACATGCTCACCACCATTCCTACCGAATACATCGACGAATACAGCGAAAACGATCTGGATTATGCTGAATTTGAACCCCGGGAAGATCACAAAGGGAATGCAGCTCGTTCCATGTTCTATTTTTACACCATGTACCAGGCAAAAGCCGATTCGGCCGATCCTAATTTTTTTATTATTCAGAAAGACGTACTTTACCAGTGGCATTATCTGGACGAAGTGGACAGTGCGGAAGTCGCCCGCACTTACAAAATTGCCGATTATCAGGATGGCAAACCCAATCCTTTTGTAATCGACACCACCTTAGTACGGCGAGCCTATTTTTCGGAGCCGGAGCCGGATGTCACCAAAGTAATCATCAGCGAACTTATGATTAATCCCAATGCCGTCTCAGACTCCGATGGAGAGTGGATCGAAATTTTCAATCCGAATAACGACGATGTGGACATTAAC
>JAJRXE010000442.1 GCA_024276455.1 Calditrichota bacterium | reverse complement strand
CCCCCTCTTCTTGCAAGAAGAAGGCTACAAGCTTACTGTAACTCCTTTTATCCTTTACGCCGTGGTGCAGGCGCTCAAAGAGTTCCCTTTAATGAACGCCTCTTTGAAAGGAGAAAATCTGGTGCTCTACAAAGATGTTCATCTGGGAATTGCGGTGGCGGGACCGAAGGGATTGATTGTCCCGGTGATCAAAAATGCCGAGGAAAAGAGTTTTCGAGGATTAGCCCGGGCGGTAAACGAGCTGGTAACCCGTACCCGGGAGAACAAATTGACTCTGGACGACATTCAGGGCTCAACCTTTTCGGTTACCAACTACGGGGTGTTTGGCAACATTATCGGACTGCCGATTATTAATCAGCCCAATGTGGGCATCCTGGGGATCGGTGCCATCAAAAAGCGGGCGGTGGTGGTCGAGTCTCCCGGGGGAGACGCCATTGCGATTCGGTCCATGGCGTACCTTTCGCTCTCTTACGACCACCGCATTATTGACGGAGAAACCGGCGGGAAGTTTTTGCAAAAAGTTGTGACGTATCTGGAAACGTTTAGCGAACAGGTGATTTGAGCCCCGACCCTAACTGCAAGAATCAAAGAAGAAGCGAGGGACTTGGCAGGCACATTGACTGAATCGTTTAAACAGCAAACCCTGTTATTGGAGCCGGTTTGAGGAACGTACCGTTATCAAAAAAGAGACTAAAGTCAAGGGGAAGATTTGCAAGCAAAGCGAACGCGACCGGATTGGATTAAAATCCGTTTACAGATAAATCAGAATTTTCAGGAAGTAAATCGGCACTTACGGGGGAACCACCTTCACACGGTGTGCGAGGAAGCGCGGTGTCCCAACCGCCACGAGTGCTGGTCTCGGGGAACCGCCACCCTGTTAATATTGGGCGAGGTGTGTACCCGTTCCTGCCGGTTTTGCGCCATTCAAACCGGACGACCCGGCGAGTACGATCGTCTGGAACCGCTGCGGGTGGCGAAGATGGTGCAGCGAATGGGCTTGAAACACGTGGTGATTACTTCGGTGAATCGGGACGAGCTGCCCGACGGCGGATCGGAAGTGTGGGCAGAAACTATCCGTAAAGTGCGCGCGGCTAATCCTGGTACCACCGTCGAAGTGCTGACTCCAGATTTCAAAGGAATTGCCTGGCAGGTACAGAAGGTTCTGGAAACCCGTCCGGATGTCTTCGGGCACAATCTGGAAACCGTTCCCTCGCTATATCGGCAGGTCAGGCCGCAGGCAAAGTACCGGCGTTCTCTGGCGGTTTTGCGGCAAGCGAAAGAATTTGGGCTGATTACCAAAACCGGAATCATGTTGGGGCTGGACGAAAGCAGAGAAGAGGTGGTACAACTTATGAAGGACGTACGGGAAATAGGGGTGGACATCTTCACCATCGGGCAGTACTTACAGCCCACTCCCCGGCATTTACCGGTGAAGCGTTTCGTGTCTCCGGAAGAGTTCGCCGAGTTGAAAAAAATCGGGGAAGACCTGGGGCTTCCCTACGTGGAGGCCGGACCGCTGGTGCGTAGTTCGTATCGGGCGGAAGTGCAGTATGCCCGCATGCAGATGCACCGGGAGCGGTCGAAAGAAGATCTAACAAACATTATTTAATAGATTCCGGACGGTACCCACCGTTCCGGAAAGTGTTTCTGTAATTAGACGGGGAAAGTACGCTCTTTTTTAAGCGGAGCAGGGCAACTGTTGTCTTTTTTCGGTCGAATTAATTTACAGGAGAAGCACCTATGGATTTCTTTCAGGAATTGTTTTTACCACCCAGTGCCGACCATCTTCATCTTATAAAATTTCTGCTGATGGTAATCTATTTCATCCATCTGCCTTTTATTGCTCTGGTGATTGGAGGAACTTTCTATTCTCTCTGGTTCAATGTGCGAGACGGAGGACGGAACCACCCCATTTACGGACGATTGGCTTACCAGGTACTGGAAGCCCTGGTTTTCAACAAATGGGCGGGACTGGTGCTGGGCGTTTTGCCTTTGCTGGTCATCATCCTGATCAGTGGGCAAATCTTTTACGATGCGCCGATTGCCATTGTGCCATTCCTCAGCTACCTGACAATTTTTACGGCGGTGGGGCTTTCGCTGGTGTACGCTTACCAGGCCTCTTTTCGCTGGCGAGAGAACAACTATTACCTCCACCTGCTTTTCGGTGTAGCGGGACTGGGAATGTTGCTCCTGGCTTACCTTCTGTTTAGTGGCGTGACCAGCCTGCAGCTCGATCCCGGTCGCTGGTTCCTCATCCGCAAACCCACCCAGTTGCTGTTCTCCTGGAATGTGATGGCCCGCTTTGTTCAGTTTACCACCGCTGCGCTGGCCTTTTCCGGTGCCGCCGTGCTGTTCTTTTTCTTCCACTGGCAGGGCGGACGCCGGGGATTGGAGGAGAATTACGCGACCTACCTTCGAAATTTTGCAATGGGAACCGCCCTGTTTTTTACCTTGCTGCAGCCGTTCTTTCTGTTCTGGAATTTGATTACCCTGCCCAGCATTTCCCTCTCGGAAGCGGTGTTTTTGCTTGCCATTCTGGTCATAATGGTACTGGCCTGGGTGGGGCTGAAACTCTGGCGAATGGTGCAGGAAAAAACGGCGCGGCGGGGCGTTTCCGTTTTTGTTCTCTACCTTCTGGCGTTCGTTCTCATGGTGGTAACAGACCACTTCGCCCTGGAAAATGCGATTGAAAATCATTCCGCCCTGTTGATCAGTCGCGCCGAGGAGGTGCAAAGCCGACTGGAGGCGGAACGGGAAGCCCGGCGTACCAGCGCCATTAAAGTGGATCTGGAGCTGGGAAAAAAAGTGTATCTGAATCAGTGCATCACCTGTCACCGCTTCGATCAGCAGGTGGTGGGGCCGGCGTACAACCAGGTGCTTCCCAAATATCTGGACCGCCAGGAAGAATTGGTGGATTTTGTGCGCAAACCGCGGAAAATCGATCCCGCTTTGCCGCCCATGCCGCAGCTGGGACTAAAAGAGAGTGAAATTCGTTCGGTTGTAGCCTACCTGCTGAAAACGTTTCGGGAGCAACAAAACAATTCAACGGCGAAGTAAAAAGAGGGGAGAACCTACCCATGCGAATAATTGGAAAAGTCATCATCGCCAGTCTCTTTCTGCTCTTTGTCGGACTGGTTGTTTTAAAGGGGTATTCCTGGCAACAAAACCGGAAAACACCACCCCAGCCTATCCAATTCAGTCACGAAATTCATGTCAAAAAGGTGGGTTTGTCGTGTCAGTTTTGTCACACTACAGTGGAAAAATCCACGTTTGCCGGAATTCCCTCGCTGCAGAAGTGCATGACGTGCCACGAAAAGGTGGCCACCGACCGTCCGGAAATTCAGAAATTGACCCGTTTCTGGAAAGATGGCACGCCCATTCCCTGGAATCGGGTGTACCGGATTCCGGTTCGCAATCACGTGTATTTTTCTCACAAGCGGCATGTCAAAGCCGGGGTGGAATGCGCCACCTGCCACGGTAATGTGGAGGTGATGCCGGTAATGAAACGGCAGCGGGAATTGCAAATGGGCTGGTGCGTCTCCTGCCACCGGGCCAACAATGCGCCTGACGACTGTTTGACCTGTCACAAATAGAAAAATCCGGAGGAGTGTGAATGGACAGACGTAATTTTTTAAAAGCCGTGGGAGTTGTGTCCGGAACCGCTGTGCTGACCTCCTGCGGCGTCGATAAAGGAACGGAAAAGATTATTCCTTACTTGATTCCCCCTGAAGAAGACGTTTACCCCGGGAAACCGTTGTTGGTGTCTTCGACCTGTACCGAGTGTCCGGCTAATTGTGGGGTGCAGGTCAAGGTGCACGACAAGATGTATCGGGGGGAACGCGGTTTATTTCCCACCAAACTGGAGGGGTTGTCCGGACACCCGGTGAACGACGGAGCGCTGTGTATGCGCGGACAGGCTTCCTTAATGCGCCTTTACCATCCGGATCGCATTAAACGCCCCCTGGTTCGCGATGCCTCCGGTAATTTCCGGGTGGCAACCTGGCAGGAAGCCTACCAGAAGATACGGGACAGCCTGGAAAGCAACCGCAAAGCGGGCAGGAAAAATATTTACCTTTCTGGTAAAACCACCGCTACGCTGGCGCAGCTCATCGCAGATTTCTGTCGGCAGCTGGGCATCGAGCGTGTGCCGGAATACGAGGCTTTTTCCCACGCGGCGGTGAAAGAGGCCAACCGCTTGCTGTTCGGTCGCCGCGAAGTGCCTCACTACCGGATTCAAGCGGCGGATTTCTTACTGACGCTGGGAGCGGACATTTTCGAGACTTTTCTCAGTCCGGTTAATCTGGCGGTTCAGTTTGCCCGGGCCAGGGAAAGGGGACTTGTCTGGTTTCATCTTGAACCCCACGTCTCACTTACCGGAGTTCAGACGACCCGGCGCCTCAGCATTAAGCCGAAGAGTGAGATTTATTTGTTGGCATATCTGTTTCACTGGCTAATTGCAAAAGGAGCGGTAAAGTACCGCCTGCCGGCCGAAGTGAGTCAGGCGGTTCCGTATTTTCATCGGGACGAGGTGCTGCAGGAAACCGGACTCTCCGGCGCAAAGCTGGACGAGCTGCTGGAGGCATTCCGGCGGGCTGAAAATCCGTTGTTGATTGCCGGGAATGTTGCCACCGCCCAGGAATGGGGTCTGGAGGTTGCGGTGCTGGCCGGTCTTATTCAGTGGATGACCGGAATGACCGATTCCGTGGTGGATTTCTCCCGGGCAGAAGACGCCTCGGCGGTAGGAGATCTGCGGGACGTGCAACGGTTGGTGAATCTGCTGTCGCGAAATCAAGTCGGTGTGCTGTTCCTGGCTCGCACCAATCCGGTGCAGACGCTCCCCAGGGAACTGGAGTTTGGCCAAAGATTGCACGGGGCCAATCTGGTGGTGGGCCTTTCGGATGTGCTGGACGACACCGTGCGCCAGTGCGACGTGATTCTGCCGTTGTCTCACACCCTGGAGGCCTGGGGCGACAGCGAACCGCGCCGGGGCGTGTTCAACCTCATTCAACCGGCCATGGAAAAACAGTACGACACCCGCAGCGAGGGCGAAATCCTGCTTCAGTTGTTAGAAGCGGCCGGGAAACCGGTTCCGACCACCGATTACCACCAGTACCTGATCGGCCAATGGAATCAACGATTTTCCCCGGAGCAGATGGCCGAACTGCAGGAGAACGGTTTTCTGGAGTTGCCGGTAAAAGCGGTGAAAGTGAAGTTGAATTTCCCGGCCTTGCGGGCGTTTTTGCGAAAACCGCGGAAGTTCCGGCCGGTGGAGGGCCCCGTTCTGGTTGTGACTCCTTCCATTCGTTCCTACGATGGACGCAGCCGGTTGCTTCCGCTGATGGAGGAAATTCCCGACCCCTTGTCAACTATTTCCTACGGCGAATGGATTACCGTTTCCGAGAACCTGGCAGAAAATTTACAGCTCAAAAATGGGGACGAAATCGAGGTCGTGCTGGAGGAAATGGTGTTGCGTAAGCCGGTGTTCATTCAGAAACTGATGCCGACAAACCTGCTGGCAATTCAGCGTGATCTGCTGGAGGAGCTTCCCCTAACAATCGATCCCAACAGTGGCGAGGCGATAATCGTACGGGAGGGAGTCCGGGTTCAGAGAACCGGAAAACATATTCCTTTGCCTGTTCTGGCCGGTTCCATGAGCGGGCAGGAGGGCCGGGGAATTCTCCCGGAAGAAATGCATCATGGTGGGGATCACGAGTCGGAGCACGAAAAAATTGCCAACAATCCCCCTCACGAACACAAAGATTACCGTTGGGGCATGGCGGTGGACCTGGAGAGCTGCATCGGTTGTAATGCCTGTTCTGCAGCCTGTTACGTGGAGAACAATATCCCTCTGGTAGGTGCAGAGGAACATTTGAAAGGGCGGGAAATGTCCTGGATTCGCATCGAACCGTATTATGTGGGAGAGGAAACGATGGAATTCCTGCCCATGATGTGCCAGCAGTGCGACAATGCGCCCTGCGAACCGGTCTGCCCGGTGTACGCCGCCTACCACAACCCGGAAGGATTAAATGCGCAGGTGTACAACCGCTGCGTGGGAACGCGTTACTGTTCCAATAATTGTCCCTACAAGGTGCGGCGGTTTAACTGGTTCGACCACCGTTTGCCCGAGCCGCTGGACAAAATGTACAATCCGGAGGTTTCCGTGCGGGAACGCGGGGTGATGGAAAAGTGTACCTTCTGCATCCAGCGCATTCGCAGCGCCAAGGATACCGCCCGGGACGAGGGACGGAAAGTGGCAGACGGCGAAGTGGTGCCCGCCTGCGCCCAGACCTGTCCCACCAATGCCATCGTTTTCGGCAATTTGCTGGACAAGAATTCCGCCGTGTACAAATTGGCCCATTCCAGCCGTCAATATCGGGTCTTGGAAGAATTGGGAACCGAACCGGCTGTTCATTATCTGGGAAAAGAACCAAAAGGTGAGGTCTAATATGGAGCATATCGATTACAGTCGGCAAATAGAGCAGGATGTGCTTGCTGCCATGCGTAAACCCGGTCCCGCTTACTGGGTGACCCTGGCCATCACGGCAACTTTCTTTGTGGTGGGCCTCTCGCTCTGGCTTTACCAGATGCTCAGGGGCATGGGCGTGGCCGGAATTAACAACCCGGTGGGATGGGGCGTTTACATTACCGATTTCGTCTTCTGGGTGGGAATTGCCCATTCCGGCACGCTGATCTCGGCGGTTTTGTTTCTCTTTCGGGCGAAATTCCGCAATGCCTTTAACCGCTCCGCCGAGGCCATGACCGTCATTGCGGTGATGACCGCTGGACTGTTCCCCCTTATTCACCTTGGGCGATCCTGGTTGTTCTACTGGCTGTTTCCTTACCCCAACCAGCGACTCATCTGGGTGAATTTCAAATCGCCCCTGGTGTGGGACGTCTTTGCGGTCAGCACCTACTTCACCATCAGCGCGATTTTCTTTTTTGTGGGACTCATCCCGGATTTGGCCATCGTGCGCCGCCGGACCGAGGGGTGGCGAAAGCGAGTTT
>JAJRXE010000441.1 GCA_024276455.1 Calditrichota bacterium | reverse complement strand
CGGACATCAAAGTGGGGACCGGCCCGCAACCCAAAACCGGGGATTACGTTATTGTGCACTACACCGGTTGGTTAACCAATGGAAAGCGTTTCGACAGCTCGGTGCTGCGCGGGAAACCCTTTAAATTTCAGTTAGGTCTGGGAAAAGTGATTGCGGGCTGGGACGAAGGGGTAGCCAGTATGAAAGTTGGCGGCGTTCGACAATTGGTGATTCCTCCCCAGTTGGCCTACGGCAATCGAGGGGTAGGCGGAGTTATTCCCCCCAACGCCACCCTTATTTTTGAAGTACAACTGCTGGGCATTGAGTAATTCAGAAATTTTTTGACTGTTTTTTCCATTTTGCGTCACGGTCGAATCTCGGAACGGCCGGGACTTTTTTCCAGCCTGAAAGAATTCAGATCGAATGTCGGGCCGAGGAATCTGTAGCCTGCGCGGTTTTCTGGATTTTCTTCATCAGACGGTTTCGGCGGCGAAGCAGATCCGCTTTGCTGCCCAACAGAGGGGACTCCCGGCCAAGTTGCTCTAATAATTGAATGAATTCCAGCCCTTGATTCACCACCTCGAGCGCGCTGTGGTAATCTTTTTCCCGGTGCTCGTAATATTTTGCCAGTTCTTCCAGGGCCCGGGGATGATCTTTCTGGCGGGAAAGCAATTGGTGCATAAACTTCCGGCTGGTTTCAAAATCCCCCAATTTTTTGTGTACCATGGCAGACAGGTAGGTGGCTTCTCTCAGTACAGAATCGTCGCGGACGTGAAATAAAAGATGGTCGAGAATCGGCTTCGCTTCCCGATGAAATTTGTTTTTGAAGTAAAAGCGGGCAATCGACAGCAAATCTTCTGCGTGAGCAGGCTGGTGCAGTGGTTCGTCGATTAACTGCCCCAGACGGATGGTCAAGAGAATCATAAACACGATGTCGTGGAAATTATGTTCCAGTACGTCGCGGAGCAGAAACGCCCGGCGTTTGCGAATGTACTCGAAGTAAATCTGCGGAATAATGTGGCCGGGAATGTCCTGCACGCGGGTTTCCCCCAGGATTTCCCGTTCCAGGGTTTGCAGATCGCAGGCCGGAAGCCGGCGTTTCCAGACCCGCCGGGCGGCATGCAGCAGGTCGATGTGCAACAATTCGTCCAGACGGGTTTCCAGACGATTCAGCACAAAACGATTGCGAATGAGCGGTACATCGTAAGATTTTCCGTTGAACGTAACCAGGTTTTCATCCGTTTGCAACGCGTTTTCCAGAAGTTTAAGCAGTAACCACTCGTGCTGAAAATCCGGTAACAGATACTGGCGAACCACGATGTGGTCCAGTTCAAGGTGTCCCACACCGACGAGAAAAGCGTAGGTTCCGGTGCCTCCCGCCAGTCCGGTAGTTTCCAGATCCAGGAACAGGCACTGGCGCAGGTTAAAATCCCGGGCAGCCTGCTGATTGTTAATCAGGTGAAACTGACGAAGACGAAAATCTTTTTCCCGCAACCGCTCAAAAGCGGGGTCGCGATAAAGCGGATAATAGTTTTCTTTCAACACGACGAAGGAGTTCTGCTCCCGGATGATGCGGGCGTCAAATTCAAACTGAAAGTCCTCGATCCAGTTCTCCTGCGGCGCCGCTGTTGTTTCCGGCGGTTCGGTTTCCCCGCGAGGGCTTTTATCCAGCCGTTCTAATTTTTCGCGTAAGTTCATGGTGCTTTCACCGGCTCATCAGGGTGTTTTGTAAGGTGTCCAGCAGCAGAATGGAATAGAATTTCCCCTTCTCTCCCACTTCCAACAGGGGGCCCACACAACTGGGACACCCCGCTTCGCAGGGGCATTCTCTGACCAATTTTAAACACGCTTCCAGAATGGGAAACGGATCGTTCATCATCTTCCAGGACAGACCCACGCCTCCGGGATAATTGTCGTACACGTAGATGGTGGGTCGCTGCGAAAAAGGCGCCCGGGTCATGGGCACCGCCCGAATATCGGAGGGATCGCACATCATGTAAAGGGGAGCAATGTTGCGAATCAGGTTGGCCGTGGCTTGCAAGGCGCCGCCGATCTCGCTCTCGGCAATTTTTTGCTCCTCGAAAATCGCCGG
>JAJRXE010000440.1 GCA_024276455.1 Calditrichota bacterium | reverse complement strand
TGTTCTTCCCCTCCGCGCGGAAATTCAGGGTGTCCTGAGCAGAAACGAAGCGGTTCACCACCTGGATGACGGAAACGGAATCGATGAAAACCTGGTTCGGCCTTAAACCGAATAATCTTTGAAGATACCGGAGAACCTGCTCGCTGCTTACCAGCGTGTAAGCGCGATCCGGCTCGATGGGTTGCGACCCAATGGTGACGCTGGTTAATAGGAGTCCCTTTTTCCCCTGTTGGGCGGTAAACTGCAATCCGCAGGACTGGGGTAAAAAGTCCCAGTACTGAAGATCGGGTTGCACCTGCCGGAGGAGGGCCTGCAGCACTCCCAGAATTTCCTGACCGGTCAGCTGATACCGCGCAATGCGGAATCCCAGTCCGTCGGTAGGATTAAATCCGTAAGGGTAGCAGCGAAACAGGGCGGCCGGGGTTAGTGCCCCGGGATACAGTTTCTCCACAATATATCCACTGGGTTCCAGCGCCGCATCCGCTTTGGGGAAATGGACAAGCATGGCGGAGGTGAACAGATTCCCCACCGGAGTATCCAGGGTGTCGGAGGCAGCGGGATAATTCGCCAGCACCCGGGGAACCAGCGCCAGCGGCTGGTAGGGATTCCCCAGGCTGGCGGAATATCGGTTCACCACCTCCGGTTGCAAGGTTTCCAGTAAGGCAGCAACCTCGGGTTCTTCCGGAATGGTGGCATCGATTTCCTGCAAGGTGTAATCCAGAAATCTGGTGGAGGTACCGTCCCAGACGAGCCGCAATTTGCCCACATAATGGTAGAACTCCCCGGCCTGCACGATGGGGATGCCGTTTACCACCATCGGTTTGTCCAGCGCATCGTGGGTGTGTCCGCCGATGATGGCATCTACTCCGCTTAAATAGCGCGCTAACCGGCGGTCGGCCGGTAATCCCAGGTGCGAAAGTAAGACAACCACCTGGCAGCCCCGTGCCCGGAGCGCCTGAACCTGTTGGCGGGCAATCTGTACCAGATTGGTGTCCAAGAACAGCGGGGCGGGATTACTTTCCAGATTGGTGGCGGGGGTGGTGAGTCCCAGAATGCCGATTTTCAGCTGGCCGCGTTGCTCAATGGCGTAGGGGCGTACCAGAGAGTCCAGTAGCGGGAGGGCAGAAAGGTTGCGGGCATTGCTGCAAATAATATCGAAGGCGGAGTCCAGTTGGGCCTTTGCCAGGATTTCGGCCAGATGTTTCGAACCCAGGTCGAATTCGTGATTTCCCAGAGTCAGCGCATCAAATCCCAGTCGGTTTAGAATTTGTAACTCCGGAACGCCGAAGAAAGTGTTGAACATCAGCGTGCCGACCGTAAAATCGCCGGCATGCAACAATATGGGATTGGGCTCTTGCCGTTTCCACTGGCTGATGATGCTGGCCGCGCGGGCCATTCCCCCGTACCGACCGCTGGCAGAGGGCAGCAAATTGGAATGGGTGTCGTTCAGGTGAATGAAGGTGAGGGTATCCGGTTGGGTGATGCCGCCATGAAATAGGAGAAAAATAAAAAGCAGGATTTGTCTCGGGTTGGGAATTTTACGAATCATCTTGTTTTCCTACCCTTTATTAAATGGTCCTAAAATATGCATCAGACGGAAAAATCAGGCCCTTCCGATTCGAACAGGTTAATAGATGAATTGAGTAAACCCATAATCTATTTGATGGATTTTATTCGTCATAATTCGTGAAAATTCGTGGGCTGTTAAAAAATCCCGGGATGATGTTTTAAAACACCTGCCCGAAGTGGAAAAAGATGCGGGTACCTTCCTGGCTGAATCCCATGTCGAAGCGGACCACAAAATTGGGCAGGTAATAGCGCAATCCCCAGCCTAGATTAGAGTGCCAGTCCTCCAGACGAATGTCGCGCAGCTTGTTCATCACCCGTCCGGCATCTCCAAACAGCACCCCACCCAACCGTCGGTACAGCGGGAAGCGGTACTCCAGCGAGGCCAGGGTCATACCCTGATCCAGAAATCGGTCGGCTTTGTATCCCCGGGCGGTCCAGCTTCCGCCGATTTTACTCTGCTCGGTGAAGGGGGCGGTGCCGTCGATCTGCTGCAGCCAGAATCGTCCGGCCAGCACGTGGTTTTTCCACCCCAGTTGGCGGTAGCCGCTCAATTCCAGTCGCAGCACCTGGTAATTCCAGTCGCTTCCTAGCCAGGGGCGAGCCAGACCGCCGCTCAGAAGAATCCGTTCCCCGCGGGTGGGATGCAATTGGCTGTCCCGCGAGTCCCAGCGACCGGACAGGCCGAGCACCCCAACCTGATTTTCCCCCACCCCGGGCGTGTTGGGTTGCAGGATTCCCCAGGCCGGGTTGAATCCGTACACGCTGTGGCGGGTAAAGGTGTAGGTAACCTCGACGATGAAATTGCGGGTGAACGCCCGCCCCCAGGTATTTTGAATTTTGAAAAATTCTTTCGGGAACTGGTAATCGTTGTCCGGAGTGGAATTGCCCACTCCAAAATAGTTGCTTTTCAACAGTTTGTCCCATTCGATTTGAACGTCCACTGCCAGGGAATAGCGGGTGCCCTGCCGTAGTTCGGCATCCGGCTGAGAGAATTTGAAGTAGTACCACTGTTCTCCCTTGTTACTGGCAAACAGGATGAGGTCGAACGATTCCCGCTGCCGCAGGTAGTTCTTCCACATCGCTTTTCCCCCCAATCCCAGACCGATGTCGGAATCGTACATCAGGATGGGAAACACGTTCAGACGGGACGTATCGACCGGTTCATCTGCCCGGGTGACCGCCAATAAAAACACAGTCAGACAGATTACCCGGAAGAAGAATTCCCGTGTTTGACAACCCATGATCAATCCCTTTCTTAATTATTCTCATTCGAATAAGAGACCAAAATTCACGGCTTTTAAGCGGTGTTTTTTGGGTCAAAAACGAAATCACCTCAGCCCTCCTCAGGCAATCGTAGTTGAATTCCCAATTTTATCATGGGATAGGACGGCAGACCGAACAGAACGTTCAACGAGGTTTCCAGGTGGATGTAGCGAGAAAGGGAAATCTGCACCCCCGCGGAAAGGTTCAACATGGCCCAGATTTCTTTGCTGGAAATCTGGTACTCTGATCGGTCCTCTTTGTCTTCTCCCGTGAGAAGGTAGTTGTGCGTGATTCGAGTGGTGGTAATATGTTCTACGGTGGAGCGGTTCATTAAGACAAATCCCCAGGAGAGAAACGGAAGGTATTTGACGCTACGGGGTGAACTCAGGGTCACGTTGAATCCCCAGTAATACCACTGTGTTTTCGGTTTTACTAAATCCTTTTCGAAGGCATAGATATCGTCCTGCACCACTCTGGTATAACTTTTTTCCTCCTTCCAGCTGGTTTTCCCGTAAACAAAATCGATACTGGCGAGCGGCTTGGGGGAGTAACTCAGGCGTCCCTCAAAGCCGGGCATGAATCCTTCCTCCGGGATATGGAGCACGCTTCCGTAACATGAAGCCGCCAGCGTTTTGGGTGCCCGGTACGTTCCTTTGATTACGCGTTTTACCAGAAGACGTTTTAATTCCAGCGATTGTTCGTTTAATGGCACCTTTACATCCACCGCTTTAATGGAATTGTAGAATGCGCTGCTTACCAGGCCGAGTGTGAATGTGCTCACGCTGGCGACCAGGGCTTTTTCCTCTGCCGTCATGGAAAACCAACCCGGCGGATCGTCCCCGCTGGCGAGGCCGATGATTCCTGCAATTCCTGCCGCGGCGAAGCTTAAGTAGATCATTTTTTTCCAGGAGGGATGGTGCACCAGCGTGAGGGTTTCCAGGTCTCCGATATCCACTTTTTGCACTTCCTTTTCCGGGAGGTAACATTGCACCGAATCGTTTTCCATTCCGATCAACCGACCCGTGAAAATGTCCCCCTGTTTTGTGTGTAAGGAGACTTCCGGACCCGCTGGCTTACCCGAGTCTTTCAACGCCGCCATTCGTTCGATCCGGTCATGGTAGTTGCGCATGACTTCTTCCCGACTCAGTACTTTGGTTAGAATTCGTTTTATCCCGTTTTCAAAATAAGTGATTCGGATGCGGTAAGTGCTGTCCGGCATTTGCCAGAAGACCGCCGCTTGAAACCCCTTAATCTCCGGGAAAAGTCCGTATTGATCCCGTTCGTCCCGGGTAATCGTCTCTCCCACGGCGGGATGCACGATCACGATTTTTCCGCTTTGCTGGGCCACGGCCTTTTGCGGCAAGCCCAATAGACACTGAGCAAGGAATAGCATTCCTAAAAAGATTTTTGCGGACATGGCATACCTCAAAAATTTATTCTAAATGATGCGTTAGCCCCCAAATCACCACGATCGACACAAATGAAAACAATTCATTCAATCCTGACATGAGAGGTTAAAATTTCGTAGAATTTTAATTGTTACATTTTTCATGGGAGATTTTTTCCTTTACACTTTCTTTAACCCGTTTCAATTTTCCGAAACAACGGCTTGTGAAGGAGCAATCCAATTAACGGCTGAAGGCGACGAAAAACCCGAAGGATTCGTCCTGTTTGACCACCACCCAATACAATTCGTCTTCCACCGTGGCCGCCACTCCCTGGTAGCTGCCATCCCAGGGAGCGCCGCAATTGCTGATGACGAAGGACTGAATGTTGTACAGATTCTTCTTAGCATTAATGATTTCGATCTTTCCTGTGAATTGACAACCGCCGGTGTTGCCGCCGGTGAAGTTCCCATTGGCGTTAATGTCCAGGAAAGTGGTTCCGTCTGCTTCAATAAAATCCCAATGCCCGGCAATGGACGACAGGGAAGAGGGCAAATCGTACACGGAATCCAGGCGGGTAATGGTCAGCTCCCCGGC
>JAJRXE010000439.1 GCA_024276455.1 Calditrichota bacterium | reverse complement strand
GGTCTTCGCCAACATAAGAAATGGGCACAATTTCCATTTCTCCGCCGCCTAAGTAGTGAAGCGCCAGCGATGTGTAATAAATTCCCCCCAGGCTTTGAATGGATTCCCCTTGAAAGGGAAAAATCAGATCTTTGTTCAGGGTACCGATTACGACGATTTTCATTAGGGTATCCGGCAATTATTCTTTTTGAACCGTTCAAATTTATGATTGACCGCCGGATTGTTCAAGCCCAGAATTTGGGCGGCAAAAATGGCGGCATTACGCATGCCGGCCTTTCCGATGGCCATGGTGGCAACCGGAACACCCGCCGGCATTTGAACGATGGAATAGAGAGCATCCAGGCCGTTTAGAGCCCCGGCTGCCAGGGGAACGCCAATGACCGGCAGAGTGGTGTAAGCGGCAATTACCCCCGGTAAATGGGCCGCCAGTCCGGCGCAGGCAATGATCACCTCAATGCCCTGATTTTTCGCCTCGCGGGCAAACTTTTGCACCGCCTCGGGGGTGCGGTGGGCAGACATAACCTGCATCTCCCACTCAATTCCGAAATATTCCAGGTACGGAAGTGCCTCTTCGGCAACCGGGCGGTCGGATTCGCTCCCCATTACAATGGCAACTTTCGGCATAATTATTCTCCCGTTTTCGGTTGTTTGGGTTCAAAGGTGTGAACAATAATGTCGAGTTGGTCCAGAAACGGTTTTTTGCGTCGGCCAATGGCCTGAACGTAAAAATCAATCATGTACACCAGGTTGTTCTCGCGGTCGATGAAGCTAATGTTGCGGAAGGGACCGCCGATGAAATATTTGTCGTTCTTCCAGGTGCCTTCCAGCCGAATGGCCTGCCAGCGTTTAAAACGCACCGCGTAGGCCTTGGTTTCTTCCTCAACCACCTTGTCCCCTTCGTAAAGTTTGGCGGCCAGCCGGTTGCGCTGATCGATAATCCAGCGCGAAGTCAGTTTAAAATCCGGCTCCAGCGGCTGCCAGTAAATCAGAATGGAGCGATCCGGGTGCAAGCGCCGAATCCAGACGTAGCGTTCGGCTGAGTTGTCATCCGCAATAAAATAGTCGTGCTGTACGCGCATGGTAAACGGGAAATGATCGGCAAGGTACTCTTCTAATTTCTTTTGCTCCATGCGCTTGAACATGCTCTTTTTTAACCGTTTGAAGTAAAATTTCTTGAAATCCTGGTAAGCCAGGTCCCCCAGGTCGTAAATTTTTTGTACCATGTCGTCGCGAGAGGTGGCTACCAGGATAAGCAGGTACTGATTTAACGCCCAGACGTTGTGCTTGGGGATGTAAAAGTATTTTCCCGTCTTTACCCCAGCGATGATTTCAGGATTCAATAATGCCTGGACGTTTGCCGAAACGGAGTCCCGGGAGTCCAGCCGACCCAAAATCATGATGTTTTTGTAGCGTTTCAACCGGTCGAAGTCCCGGAACGGTTTCCAATCCAGAATAAACTCCCGTTCGCTTACCGGCACTTTAATAATTTTGCCGAACACGTCATTGAGGGGCTCTTTGTAAACCAGCCAGTCCAGCGAGTCCGCAAAAACAATGATGTGATCGTCTTCCCCAATGGAGTCGCCTTTCACGCTGCAGTTAAGGATGAACCAGACCGGCAAAAGTGCCAGCACAACGAGAAGAATAATTTTTTTCTTCATAATGTTTTATCCTCGCTCATAATGGGAAACGTGTTTTTCCTTCGATAGGTGAGCAGGCTCACCCCTCCCGCCACGCTAATCACCAGGGGAAGCAAGGTGACCAGAATGGAAAGCGAAAGTGCCTGGGTGGCGGTGAGGCCGTTTCGGGTTAGTAAAAAAACGTAACCGACGTCTCGCACGCCCAGCCCGTTAATCGAAGGCAGTAAACTGAGAACAAAAGTTACCGGAACCAGCAGAAAAAAATAGCCAAAAGAAATCTGATCCAGTCCCAGAGAACGTGCCAGCAGAAAATTCATGGTGATGAGCATGAATTGCGCCAGCAGAGAGGCGCCAAACGCACCCAGCAGGATGCCTTTTTTATTTCGAAAAAAATGGAGCGTGTCCAGTACCTTGGTAATTTTCTCGCCAATCCCGTAAAAGGTAAAAAAGGAGAGAATTTTTTCGACGCCGCGGTAAAGTCGTCGACTCAGGATAAAGGCCAGAAAAATGGCGATGGCGGCAAAAAGGATCAGGGTGGCGTAAATAATCCGCAGGGAAGAAAAATATTTGATTAACCAGATCAGCGAGAAAGCGGCCAGAGAAAGGGTGGCAATTAACCCGATGATTCTTTCCAGGAAAACCGACCCCACCGCCACGGCCCGATTGTCGCTCTCTTTTGCCAGTAAATAAGCCCGGCTCAGGTCGCCGCCAATGCTGGTGGGCAAAAAGTTGTTGAAAAAAAAACCGATGTAGTAGAACTTGTTTAAACTGAACAATGGCATTTCAATTTCGTGTGCCCGGAGAAGGAGTTTCCAGCGGAAAGAGAGAAAAAAGATTGCCAGGAATAGGGAAACCAACCCCAGGAAGACCAGTTTTAAGTCCGCATCCCGCAAGGTCTGTAGAAAGGTCTGAACATCCACCAGAGAAAGCAGGTAGAGCAATAACCCCAGGCTGATCGCAATTCGCAGAACATTTAAGCCGATTTTTCTCATAGCCGGATCGGGCGTCGAACGCCGCTGTTATTGGTTTCTGGCCTGTTTCATTTTGGCTTTCAGTTCATCCAGGCGCTTTTGGGCTCCCTTATCCTGCGGATTCTTCTGCAGCCACTCTTCCAGAATGGCAATGGCCTTTCCGTATTCACCGGTTTGTTCGTACAGATTAATCAGAATCGCTTTGGCGTTGTTATCTTTCGGATTGACTTTCGCCACTTCTTCGAAGACCCGCTTGGCTAAATCGGAGCTGCGGAGGCGGTAAAGCACTTCGCCGAGATTGCGGAACTGCTGGTAACCGTAGCGCTCCAGTCGCAAACTGTCCGCCGGAAGCAAACCGGAGTAATAGCGCAATCCCTCAATCCACTCCTTAATTCCGCGGTTGGTAATCGGAATAACGTCCGGCGGAATCACCTCGTCCATCTTCTTTAACAGCACCGCCACTTTTTCGGTGGAATCCACACTGGCGTAATAGTTCATTAACTGAATGAAGGCGGAGCGGTAATTTTGCAGCAGCGCAATGATGTTGTTGTTGTAGTACACCTTGGGATTGTTCAGGTTGCGGTACTGGAATTTGTTCATCAGGTTGTCGTACAGGATGTTCGGATCGAGAGCCCAGTTGGGTACCGTGGTGATTTTGAAAACCAACCCGTCCATGCGCAGATATTTTCGCAACCCATCCAGCATATTCTCGGAGGCACAGGTCACGGCAAAGTACATGGGTTTGCGAAAGCGGTTGGCAATCAGAGTGTGCAGCACCATGTAATCCTGCACCCGCAGATACCGCCCGAAAATTTTGGGACCCAGCTCAAATTGCATCACCGTGTCCGCCTGCGGCGGGGCAGTCGGGAAGGTTGCCCGGAATTGCTCGAACTCTTTTTCCATGTAATTGCGAGGAATATTGTCAATACGAATGGTCTTTTTCTTCCAGGGCATGGGCATCAGCCGGTCAATGTCGGAATCCTTCAGCAAAATGGGCACTTTGGGCTCTTTGTGTTTTAACTGTTTGATGTACCAGCTGGTGTTTAACAGGCTCAGATTGGCTACCCGCACGTCGGTGCGAATGTTTTCTACTTCCTGCAGGTACCAGAGCGGAAAGGTGTCGTTGTCGCCGTTGGTGTAAATAATCCCGTTTGGTTCGCAGGAAATGAGCATGTTGTAGGAATAGTCCCAGGCCACATAGTTGCCGGTGCGGCTTTGTTCGTGGTAGTTTTTAATCATGGTTTGCACCGGAGAAATGAAAAAGAGCACCAACGAAAAGAGCACCGGAAGGAACATGGGACGCCTCGATTTTGCAGCAATGTCGCTCACCTTCTCCAGAATGGCGGCGGCTCCAATTCCTACCCAGATGGAGAAGGCGAAAAAGGAGCCCACGTAACTGTAGTCCCGTTCTCGTGGCTGGGGATCGGGCTGGTTCAAATACAGAATAATCGCCAGCCCGGTCATGAAAAACAACGCAAATACTGCCAGGGCGTATTTCCAGTCCCGTTGAAAATGGTGGTAGGACCCAATGAGCCCCAGTAAAAAGGGAATGGCCAGTAACTTCATGGGGTCTACCTGATTGGTGCGGTCGTTTTTACCCACAAAGTTCCACAGGAAATAGCGGATGTACATTTTATTCACCTGGTAGCGGATAAAGAAATCCCACGGACCGGTGTAAAGATTCCGATTTTGAGATTGGGCCAGCGCTTTGCTGCGGTCCAGGGTGTGTTCGCCGTATTGCTCCCGTTTGAGGTAGCTAATGAACCGTTCAATGGTTTCCGGGTCGTTTTCGTCGATGTTGGGGTCCAGGTTCGAGCGGATGTAAATCATCATGTAAGAAGAGTAACCGATGGTAATGAGCAAAATTGCCGCTAATCCGAGAGAAAGCCAGTGTTTCTGGTTACGAACCGCGTACGAGAGACTCACCAGCATGATGATGAGGGCGGTTAACACACCGAAGAAACCAAATTTCTCGGCAATCAGGGGGATGCCCTGCACCATACCGGGATAAACCATGCCGGTAAGCAAACCGCCGACTAACACCAGGTACACAAACGTTTTTATGTTGAGAGGGTAGCGTTTGTAGTAAATGATCATAAACACCATGGGCAGCGCCAGCACGTTTAGCAGATGCACCCCAATGGAAAGACCAATCAGGTAGGCAATAACCAGAAGGTATTTTTCGTTGCCAATCTCCTCGCTTTTCTCGCTCCATTTTAAGATCAACCAGACCACCAGGGCTGTAAACAGCATGGAAGGCGCGTACACCTCCGCTTCCACCGCATTGAACCAGAAGCTATTTGTGAACGCAAACGTCAATGCCCCGATCGCGCCGGCAATGTAGGGAATCCAGGTATAAAATCCGTCCCGTTTTTCTTTCAGGTAATTTTTAATCATCATGACGATGATGAGGTAGAGCAACATTACCGTGAGGGCGCTGGAAATCGTGGAAATAAAATTCACCCGGCGGGCAATATCCGCAAAAATGGGGAGCAGGGTAAAAATGCGTCCCACCAGCAGGTAAAGCGGAGCGCCGGGAGGATGAGGAACGGCCAACCGGTACGAACAGGCAATGAATTCCCCGCAATCCCAGAAGGACACGGTGGGAGCCATGGTGCTGAAATACACGATAAAGCTGAAGATAAAGACAAATGCAGCGACGATCCGATTAAACATTTTTTCGTTCATATTCGGGTGCTCTCCTCATATTTTTACCGTCCACCTTGGTGGTGATGTGGTCAATTCTTTTTAAACTAAAAAAGGTCTTCCGTCCGCGTACAAAATATTCCCACACGACACTGCCCGGATAAATCAATTTAAATATTTCCCGGTCGGAAACCTTGCGAATTTTTTGAACCTGGTGTCTTTTTTCCCGGAGCAGTTTTCCGTGGCGGATTAACCAGAAATACGCTTTTAGAATTGCCTTTCCGCCCGGGAAATTGCCTTTTAGAATCTCTCCCCAGAACGCGGCGCTATCCAGCAACACGCGCAGGGGTAAAATTCTAACTAAATTAAAAAGGCTTAAGTTCTTTACCAATAAAAAAATATTGTTTCGGAAGTTCCAGTACAGTTTACGAGGGTGTTCTTGCTGCAGGGTTCCGCCCCCTTTGTGCCAGATTTTCGACTCCGGAATCAGGTAAATTTTCCATCCCAGCAGATGAGTGCGCCAGCACAGGTCAATCTCTTCCATGTGCATGAAAAAATCTTCGTCCAGCAGACCGGTTTCCTCCAGCACGGATTTGCGAATGCAGAACGCGGCGCCGCTGGCCCAGAAAATCTCCTGCAAATGGTCGTACTGGCCCTGATCTTTCTCCAGGGTGAAAAAAAGCC
>JAJRXE010000438.1 GCA_024276455.1 Calditrichota bacterium | reverse complement strand
TTTTGACAAATCGTGTATATCGGCTACAACACTCTGGTTCAAAATAATTCCCACAATCCCCAAACTAACCAGAGCCACCAATATGTAAATTTTAACCTTTCGATAACGAAACATTCAAGAATCCCTCCAATTTGGAAAAAATTAACTACATTTTATATTCACCATTGTGATTTTCGGTTCGTTTAAGAATAAATTAAGGTAATAAAACCGCCGCCGCAATCACGGTGGTCCACAATCCGTTTTTATCTCCCAGTGCCGTCTGGGTAATATTACGGGTGCGAACCGTTTTTCCGCTCACTTCCCAGATGGCTTTTTTCATATCGCGGGGAGAATTGGGATTGTAATCCACACCCAAAATGGTAGCCAACATGGTGGCCGCCAGATCTTCCGCGTATTCCCCGGCTTTGGCTTCGTTTTCACCGAAGCTGTGGTGCTCCGAAAGGTACCCATACAAATTCTTGTCGGCCGGAATCGCAACGCCCACGGAGGCAGCAATCAACCGGTTCGGTTCGTTGGTACTGTTCCGACTTAAAACCACATGAACAATCTGTCCCGGTTGAATATTTTTCAATCCGGTTTCCAGAGACACCAGCTTACACTGCGGTGGAAAGATGGAAGACACTTCCACTAAATTGTAAGCGGCAATTTTTGCATTTCGTAACGCCATTTCGAAACTGGCCAGTTTTTCCTTATGTTTGCCAACACCCTTGGTCAGAAACATTCTCTTGGGAATGTACATCGCCTCGTTCTCTCCTATTTTAAATAATCCGACTCATCTTCCGTTGTCCAGTCGAGTTCCGGTTCGTATTGCTCCTGCAATTCCCACTGGGCTAACACTTTGCGATTCCGATAGCGAATCGCATACAACGAACCCACTAAAATAATAATCATTAGCAACCAAATCAAATTTTCTAAATTTAAAATAACCAGCCAGCGGTATCGCTTGTGAAGCCAGCGGTACCATTTTATTTCAAAATCGATGGAATCGACCCCGGTAAGCTCCTGCAGTGCCGGCGCAAAACCGAACTGAGTGATTCGATTCAGAAACCACTGCCAATTCGTTTTGTCTTTGATAAAATTGTTTTCCAGATACAAAATGGCCGAAAGGCTCTCCAGATAACCCAGATGCGCCTTGGCGTACGAGAAGGTAAGCAGACTGTCGATTTTACCAAGGGGAACGATTTGTTTGGCAAACAGGGCGTTGGATAATACAATCCCGTCTCTCAGGTTGATTCGCTTGCCCGCCAGATATTCCGCCAGCCCTTCGTTAAACCAGAGGGGCATTTTTCGATCTCCAAATTTCTGTCGGAAAAAAGCATGACTGAGTTCGTGCAGCACATCTTTTTTCAATTCAGCCAGGCTTTTCCCGGGGCTATTGGGTTTAATGAGAATTCGATTCCGGCCCGGTTGGTACACGGCGGCCACCCAGGCAGGCAAAGCACTCCCCAATTGCTTTACAAACTCCTCTTGCGAATCGACCAAACGAATTCGCACCGGCTGGTTCAACGACATTCCGTAAAATTGCCGGAAGTAGGTGTCACCCGCTTTAACTGCCTGCAACACCTCCCAGGCCAGCCGCTCGTTTCGGGGAGAAAATTGGAACAAATAATTTTCATAGTGAAAGCTCAACAACTGCTCTCCGTGTAGCAACGAGCCCTCCCCCACAAAAAAGAAAAGGGGGAATAATATGAATAGATGTTTCTTCGAGTTCGGCAAGATTTAAATAACCAACGTTTTGTATTATTTCTGTTTAATTGCCGTTTCAAGAACCAGTGGTTCCCATTTCGTGCGAGCGGCCGGTGTCCACCGTCGCCAAAATGAGGGCACCACCGATAAAGAAAACGACCAATGCCAGCACTCCCAGTCGCCCACTGCCGGTTAATTGCCCAATCACGCCAAAAACCGTGGGACCGATGATTCCGGAGAATTTCTGACTGACGTCGTAAAATCCAAAAAACTCAGCCGATTTTTCCAGCGGGATCAGGGTGCTGTACAGCGAACGGCTCAGCGCCTGAGTCCCTCCCTGGGCGACCGCCACCGCCACCGCCAGCATCCAGAAGTGAAGCGCCGTTTGTAAAAACAAACCGCCAATGGCGATGCCGGTGTAAATGATTAAACCGATGAAAATGGAGTTTTTGGCTCCGATTCTCTGAGCGATTTTTCCAAACAGCAGAGCGAATGGGAAACCCAGGAACTGTACCAGCAAGATCGCCCCGATTAAACTGTTCTGATCGATACCGATTTCTCGCCCAAAAATTACCGCCATGACAATGATGGTACCAATCCCATCGTTGTACAACCAGAAAGCCAGCAAAAAGCGGGCGGCGTTGCGGTACTGCCGAATATCGCGAATAGTCTGGCGAATTCGCCGGTAACCGGCCACAACGGGATTGATTTTACGCTCTTCCGCCGGAAAAGTTGGGGGTTCTTTCAACCAAAAAAACAGAGGCAGAGAAAAAATTCCCCACCAGAGCGCCACTGTTAAAAAAGAGAAGCGGGCGCTCATTTCCGAATCCACCAGCCCGAACATCGCTGGCCGGGTAATCATAGCCAGGTTTACCGCCAACAACAAGCCACCTCCCAGATAACCGAAGGCATATCCTAGGGTAGAAACCTGATCCACCTTCCCCCGGGGAGCCACATGGGGTAACAACGCGTCGTAGAAGATGTTCGCGTTGGCAAACCCGATGCGGGCAATAACGTAAAGAAAAGCCGCCCACACCCATTCCCCGACTCCCACCGTGCTCAGCATCGCCGTTCCAATGATGCCTCCCACTAAAAAAACAGCCAGATAGCGTTTTTTAGCTCCCTGATAATCGGCCATCGCCCCCAGAATTGGCGCACTGAGGGCAATAAACAGCATGGCAATGGTATTTGTGTAGCCCCAATAGCTACTGGCAATATGGGGTGCCAGAGAGCGTCCGGCCACACTGCTAAAAAACACCGGCAACACGGCTGCCATAATGGTGGTGGCGAAGGCGGAATTCGCCCAGTCGTACAACACCCAGGCAAAAATTTGTTTGTCTTTAAGCATCGCAGATCAATCCGGAAAGTATCTGGGACCTCAAGGCGGTTTAACCGCGCTTTTTACACTCCCACTGCCTACGGCGGAACCGTTCTCTAATTATGCAAAACCTCCAGACGACAGGCCCGGAGGTTGTAAAATCCGTCTCCATTTCAATTATTTTCAAAGCATTGTTTGTACATGTTGCACCACCAGATTGATGATGGCTTTCAGGGTGTCGAACACCCCGATTCCACGGATTGCCTCGGCTTCGAAATAGGGAACATTGAACAGATTCAATTTTTTCTGCAATATCTCAATCGATTCCGCATTTGGTAAATCCCGTTTGTTGTACTGAATGACCCAGGGAAAGTTTTCCAGAGAAAATCCGGATTCCTTCAAATTATTTTCCAGGTCCAGCAAGGTTTCAATATTGCCTTCCATTCGGTCCCGTTGGGAATCCGCCACAAAAACAATTCCATCCACCCCGTTCAGAATAATCTTCCGACTGGAAGCGTAATAAACCTGTCCTGGAACAGTGTAGAGATTAAATTTTGGTTTTTTCCCTTTGATTCGCCCCACTTCAATCTGCATAAAATCGAAAAAAATGGTGCGATCTTCTTTTGTTTTCAGAGTCACCAATTCCCCGGTCAATTTCGGATCGAGCTTCGAATGAATGTATTCCAGGTTCGTGGTTTTGCCACTCATTCCCGGACCGTAATAAACTATTTTCAGATTAATCTCTTGCTGCGCCCAATTAATAAACATCCTATTTCCCCGTTATTTTATCGCTCTGCTACTCAATCATCTAAGTTTATTTAAAAGATTCGTCTAACATATCACCCAGCATGCTGGTGAAGTCTTTGTCG
>JAJRXE010000437.1 GCA_024276455.1 Calditrichota bacterium | reverse complement strand
TAATAACCAATTTTAATTATTTAATAATTACAAACTTCCCCACCTGCACTTCGCCGGTATTCAAATCCTCCACGGTGAAAAGGTAAATTCCGCTGGAGATGGCCTGCCCCACCGAAGAGGTAAGATTCCAATCTTCGAAACCAATTTGAGCATTGTTGTGCTGAAGGGTATTGACCAGATCGCCGGCCAGGGTGTAGATTTTAATCTCGCAACGGGCCGGCAAATTGATGAATTGAATCCGGCGGTCCTGCTCCATCCAGAATTTCCGGGTGCCGGTCGGTTTTTCCCACTGGGGATTAAACTTGTCGTACGCCACGTCCCCTCGATAGGGATTGGGCACAACCGCCACTTTACCGACCGTTTTCGGCGAAGCAGTGCCCGGAATAACCCGCACGGCGTTCCCACTAATACTGGATTCCTGAGAGGGGAAATTGGTAACTGAATCCGGCTTGGAAAAGGCCGTGACGCTGTAATAATACTCGAAATTATTCAACAAACCGACGTCGGTGTACTCCCACTGTAAGCCGGTATTATTTCCGTACTGATTATCGGGCACATCGTATTCCGCCAGCAGGGTCCAGGGTCCCTGGGCCGAGACCGTGCTTTTGTAAACCCGGTAGCCTTCGAAAGGTTGTTCTTCCCCGTCTCCCCGATAAGGATCGAAATAGGTCTCGGGATTCGGTTCCCCTTCCTGAGGTTTCCAGCTTAATTTGACCTGATGAGAGCTGATTGTAACCCGCAAGGGCGGTTTGGGCGGCGGAAACGGCACCCGGTATCCCCTTTCCTGCAAAAATTCCAGATAGTGGGCATTTTCCATCATCGCTTCGCGCCCGTAACCAAACACCTCGGCAATCTCAAAATGCAGGGTGTCGCCCACCTGCACATTGTTGAAGGGACCAAAACACACCGACACATGCACCCGCTCCGGATCGGGGCGATTTTGCATGATGACACCACTGCTCATGGCTACCCGATATCGCAACGGATCGCGCCCGAATCCGGCCAAATCTTCGTGATCGTACCATTTGAACGTCCACACCAGAGAAGAATCCGCCGGATAAAGTATTTTGATGCCGATGGGACTGATGGTGTTGCCGTCGTCGCCGCCGGGATTGTCTTCTCCCACCGCCATAAACTGATCCGGGTAAAAGAGGGTTAAATCGTCAATGAAATTGGTAGCGATGTCATTGTTCCCGATTTCCCCGTGCAGCCAGAAACCAAAATAAACATTATTCAGGGGAATTTTGGTGGGGATAACGTCGTAGTTGAGCACAATAAACTGATCCAGCGGCGGGGAACTCCAGGCGTAACTCCGCTGAATCACATCCAGGTAAAGCGGGGTGTGATCCCGAATGTTCAGGATATTGTAATCGCTGTAGCGGCAAATAAAATCCTGGTCGCTAACGGCGCTGTACCCCGGCCAGTAGGGAATATCCAGGGTGTCGCCTTTGTGAGCCACCCAGATGGTATCCCAGGGTTCCGCCGTCGGATAGAATTCCTCCGGGGTAAAATGGGTCCGGGTTACCGAAACCAGAGTATCCCCCTCCGGCGTTACAGCGCCAACCCAGATGCCCCCCTGGTAAATATGTTCCTCATTGCTGCCGATTGGCATTTCGCAATGCAATAACCCGGGGTAATTCACCTGATTTTTATGGTCATCCAGAGTTCCAATGTTGGTAATCAGCTGTCGGACGTTTCCCACGTCATGCACTTTCCAGTCCAGGGTGGTAAACTGAGCTTGCAGGGGACCGGACAGCATCATCCCCATTAAAAGAACCGATTCAAGCAACCGTTTTCTCATGTGAAAACCTTTTCCCTTAAATAAAACACTACTTAATAATTACAAACTTCCCCACCTGCACCTTACCGGTGTTCAAATCTTTCACGGTGAATAAGTAAAGTCCGCTGGATACCGCCTGCCCCACATAGGAGGTCAAATTCCAGTCTTCGTAACCAATATTCGGGTTGTTGTGTTGAATTGTCATGACCAGATCGCCGGCCAGGGTGTAGATTTTAATTTCGCAGCGGGCCGGCAAATTGATGAATTGAATGCGGCGGTCCTGTTCCATCCAGCGGTCGCGGGTGGGATCGGGTTTTTCCCAGGGCGGATTAAAGGAATTGTAAGCAATGTCTCCCCGATAGGGATTGGGCACTACCGCCACTTTACCGACTGTTTTGGGAGGTTCGGTCCCGGGAATCACCTTCACGGCGTTCTTGTTTAAACTGGATTCCTGACTGGGGAAATCGGCCACCGTGTCCGGCTTGGAAAAAGCCGTTACCGTGTAGAAATATTCCAGATTGTTCAGTAAGCCTACATCGGTGTACTCGTGAATCAGCCCGGTATTGTTTCCGAATTCATTGTTCGGCAGGTCGTATTCTCCCAGCAACGTCCAGGGTCCGGTAGCGCTGCGGGTACTTTTGTAAATTCGGTATCCCTCAAAAGGTTGACTCACGCTGTCCGCCCGGTAGGGATCCTGGTAGGTTTCGGGATTCACATCGCCTTCCCGAGCATCCCAGCGCAGGGTTACGGCGTGATTTTTGGTTTCGAATCGTATGGGCGGCCGGGGCGGAGGCGAGGGTACGTGAAAGTCGTTCTCAATCAGCCAGTCCAGCCGTTCCGCGTTGCTGAGTAAGCCAGGAAGCCCCTCGCCCAGAATCTCGCCAATAATCAGCTTCAGGGTGTCGCCCAGGGCAATATCAAACGGTCCCACGGCGACGATAAATTGGGATCCAATCGGTTGTCCCTGATTTTGCATGATGTTGCCGGCGGCCATCTGAGCGTAGCGTAATCCGTCGCGGGCAGGCGGAGCGCCCATGCCCTGTCCCGGATACCAATTAAACGTCCAGCGCAAAGAATCGGCCGGAACGTCCGGTGGCGGATACACCCGGATACCGATGGGACTGTAAGCGGTGCCGTCCACTCCGCCGGGATTGTCCATCGATACCCCCATGTGCAGGTCTTCGAAATAAATGGAATAATCGTCCAGGGCGAAATCCCATCCCTGCCCTCGATAACCCACATTCCCGTCCAGCCAATAGGCAATGTAAACCTGATGCAGATCTTGTTTCTGAGGAATGATGTAGTAGCGGTACACAATCATTTCGTCCAGGGGCGGAGAACTCCAGGCGTAGCTCACCTGAATGACATCGATGCCCAGAGGCACGTGTTGCGCGATGTTGGTGACATGGTAATCGCTGTAACGGCAAACAAAATCCTGATCCGAGAGTCCCACGTACCCGGGCCAGTAGGGAATATCCACGGTGTCGCCCTTTTCCACCACCCAGATGCTGTCGTAGGGTTCCGGACCGGGGTAGAATTCCACCGCGGAGTTCCAGCTGGTGGTAACCGAGACCAGGCTGTCGCCCTCCACAATGGCCCCCACCCAGATGCCTCCTTCGCCCACATGCTCTTCGAAGCTGTTGGGAGGAAATTCGCAATAAATTAAACCGGTCCAGCTGCTGTACAACACCCAGGTGGGCCAGAGGCTCCCGATGTTGGATACGAACTGCCGTACTTTACCCACATCGTGCATTTTCCAATCCAGCGTCACCTCCTGTTGGGCGCGGAGGGGAATCCCTCCCAACAAAATAATCAGTGCAGACGTACCGACAATTTTTAGAAAAGAACCTTTCATTTCCATTACGTTGTTTTCCTGGTAAATGTCACCGGTTGTTCAGATTGAACCCCAATTTTCCGACCGGTCCTAAAAATCAATTCGCATTCCAATTTTGATGTGCCTGCCCGCCCCGAACTGGCGCGGATCGAGCCGGGTCAGCATTTCGTACCAGCTAATGTAGCGGTACACATGGTTACTAATCAGCTGCGGATCCAGGTCGCCAAACCGATAGGGCTTGCCGGTGTAAGTGTTAAACCCGTAAGCCAGCTGGACGTTCTTGTAATCGAAAATGTTGAAAATATCTGCAAAAATAGACCAGTGCACCCCAATAGCCTCAAACCCTTTGCGAATTTTCACATCGGTAAAGAAAGAAGGCGGTCCTGTGGCGGTGTTTTCGGTTTTCTGGGCCACCACGGGATCCAGAGTAAAAGGAGTGTAAGGCTGCCCGGAAGAGAAGCGCGACAGAACCGTGATGTTCCAGTCATCCGGTAACCGCAATCCAAAAATGCTGGGATGGCGGTTAGGCGCCACGTTAAAGCTGCCCTGAAAAACCACCTGATGCCGGACATCCCAGCTCAAGCGGCGTTCGCGAATGGGGTTGGGGAAGTCGTTGATCGAGCGGATGTAATCTTCGAACGCAGAGGAGGAATACCCGTTGGCCCACTGTACGGTGTAGGTTAATTTCCCGGAGGTAAATCCGGTGAATCGTTTGTACAATTCGAATTCCAGCCCCCGGGCGCGGGCGTAACCTTTATTGTCGTAGAGGTCCACCGGAAGTCCCAGCGAAGCCCGCAGACGGGTTGTTCCAACCTGGTTGGAAATGTCTTTGGTGTAGCTCTTCACATCCAGCGCCCAGTTTCGCGCCAGACGGTAGGTGAGACCAAATTCATACAAGATGGTCTTCTCGTAATCCAGATGCGGATTGCCGGTGAAACCGCCGGTGTACGGGTCGCGGTAATAAAACTGCATTTCCGGAAGCTGGTTGAAATGACCGTACGAGAAAAATACCACCATTTTTTCGGAGATGGGGAACGAAATGCCAAAGCGCGGACTCACTTTGTATTTTAGCCACTTCCAGTCCGCTTTCAGTCCGGTGGCTGCTTCCCAGGTCTTCTTCCAATCCTTGTTCATGACGGTGGAACCCACTGTAAACCAATCCACCCGGACACCGGCGTTTATGATAATGGTTTCTTTCTCAAATTTGTCCTGAATATAGGCGCCTCCCATGGTGGGATACGCGCTAAAAACCCAGCGATTCTGCCCGAATTCTTTAAACGGACCATTCGGAGCCGGGAATGGCGGGTCGTTCTTGAACACATATTGCCCGTATTTGGAAAGCAAATACCCGCCGTCCTGAATGTCCACATATTTCAGGTCGTTGTAACGAAATTCCACCCCCATTTTCACCAGATGCTCCGGATGAATCTGAGACGTCAGATCGCCTTTAAACGTGAACGTCTTGGTAAAATCATCCCGCCAGATGCTCTCGTAACTCTCCGAGTCAATAAATCCGTAGGGATCTGTCTGGGGAGCTTTAATAATCGACTGCACCGAGTCCGGCGGTTCGTTAAACAAACGGGTGTACTCGTAGTAGTTGTACACAACGCTGTCTTTGAAAAAACGCCAGTAATCCGCCGGGGTGTGGCCCATGAGCGAACCGTTGTAGTCCACTGTTAAATAGCTAAAATTCAGGTTGTAAAAGGTAGATTTCGACAGGGTGTGATTAATGCGAAAATGAAAGTTTTGATTGGAGCGATCGTAATCGGCCATGTGGTTGGGGAAATTTTTCCACAGCCACTGAAAGTTGCTCCAGCTTTTCCAGGAACCGTGGTAACTGAACATCATGTTTACTTTCGGAGAAAGGGTCCAGGTCAACTTCCCGTTTAAATTTGCCGTATTGTCCTGTTTCTCCAGAATCTTGATCCCCAGAAAATTAATCTCGTCGCGATCACGGTGGTTGTTGTAAGGAGTATCGTCCATGGTCACATTGCCTGACAAAAAGAAGTTCATTTTACCGGGGAAATGAAATCCCAGACTCGGGAGCAATTTACGGGTCAGCGGTTCCGGTCCGCCCAAGTAAAAGGAAAGGTACCGATCGTCATAATCGCTGGTAAGGAAATTCCATTCTGAGGTTTTGTACTCAATGCCGCCCTGGAAGAAATCCGTCCCCGACCGGGTAGTAATGTTAATCACCCCGGACTGGGCCTGCCCGTACTCCGCACTAAACGCGCCGGTCAACAGCTCCATTTCCTGCACGTCCACCACGTTCAAATCCAGCACATCCCGGCCGCCGTAAATGGGGTGAGTCACCGGAACGCCGTCCACCATGTACAGGATTTCCCCACCCCGGCCGCCGCGAATGTGAATATTCTTCAAGCTCTCGTCGCGTACCTGCAGGCGGGTCCCTCCTTCTAACATAATGGCCTGGGGAGCGGTTCCGACCACGGTGCCGCCGCTGAGCATAAAAATGTCATTGGTCGATTCGAACCCCGGCGTATCCAGAATTTCTTCCCGGCTGGTTACCCGGCGGGTGGAGGTAATGTCCCGTTGAATGATCGGTTGTTCGGCCACCACTTCAATCTGGGGACCCTGAATGGCCACTGATTCCATCTTCACATTAATCACCTGGGTCAAGTCCACCACCACGCGGACCTTTCGTACCGTCAGGGTGTGATAGCCAATGTAATTGAATTCCAGGTCGTATACGCCCGGAGGAACCTGCAGAATGTAATAATAACCGTCCTCATCGGTGGCCGCCCCCAGATGCGTCCCTTTTACCACCACATTTACCCCAATCAGGGGTTCACCGGTCTGTTTATCCGTTACCTGACCGGCAATCTTACCCGTATTTCCGGCCCACCCAGTCAGGGTCTGTAAAAGGATTAATGTGGACACCCAAAATATGTTTTTCAAGGTCTGCACAGCAAACACCTCAAATTTTACATGATTCACTTGTTTATCCCAAGACTATGCAGCATTTCTGTGGCCGTAGTCTGTGCATCTTCGTATTTTATGAAAAACAAAGGAAACCCTAAAACAATCGCATTAAAACTGGTCCCGTAGTATCTTAACCCGCAGGGATATCCCCGGAAGGTTGGTATTCCAGTCGCATCGTCGTTCCGATAACGGAAAATGGCATCGGTAAATCCGGCGCGCCGGGGCATCACATTAATGTAAGGCAACCCAATCACCGGTACGCTGGTAAACCAGGATTCCGCCAGCTTGGTGGAATCCACACTGATGTCCGAATATCCGGCATAACCAATCGCTCCGTTAAAATCGGAAATGGGCGCCGACTCGTCTGCCTGCAAAATGTGGAGGTAATCGTAAATAAAAGAACCTTCTTCAAATGTTTTCGGAAACGATTCCGAGGAGGCAAAACTCTTTAAAATACGCCAGCCGCTCATGATAAAATCGCCCCCCACATTCATATAGTCAATGATGTCTTTGATGTGCCGGGGTAGTTGATGAACATCTTGCTCATTAGTGTACAGGTTGTCTGCGTGCCAAACAATAACCTTGTATTGCCCCATCAACTCTTTACTGGGCATCCCCTGACGAATGAAATCCCAGGAATCTTCCGTGTGGAAAATATCGGCATAGAATTTGTCCACCTCCGCGTCATCGAAAATGAGGCCGATATTGGCCAGCAAACTTTCATTGGTCTCGTCAATAATCAAAACGTCCTTCTCAAAGGTGGGTTGAATCAGTCGCACCGTTACCGAGTCGCCGCTGGGGTCAATCAGATTCGTATTATCCCGGCAGGTAACCCGGATGATGTGCTCTCCGTCCAGAGGCCTAAAGTATTCCGGCGGCACGTAAAGCGAGGTGTCGGTGGTCCAATTCCATTCCCCGTCATCCACCGCCCAGGCGTACTCCACCACCTCGCCATCCTGGTCGGAAGCGTGGAATACGATCTGAATCCCCTGCCACCAGTCGGTGACATGGTCAATCACATAATATTGTTCTTCCGGTTGCGGTTGAAGAATCTCGGTGACCGGCGGATAGGTTTGAACCGTGTAAAAGCGTTTCTCGGCCGGAGTGGGATCGACATCCCCGTTGTTGTCGATGGCCCGTACCTGGAATATCTGATAGTTCAATTTGTCACTGGACTCAAACGGAATGGTGACGCTGGTTAGCTCTGTTTCTATCCAATCGTGATAAACCGTATCCTGTTTGTACACGTGATAGGTGAAATACCGATACTGGTAACCGGCAATGAACCCATCATTATCTTCTCCATCCCAATGCAAAGTAACCAGGGCAAAAAGCGTATCGTTGTCCACCGGAATATTCGCCAGAGTGGTATTGGGCGGCATGTTGGGATTGGCGGGCTGGGTGGTTCGCTCACATGTTACAAAAAGGAATGTTGCGATTAGCCCGCCTAGAAATAACGTCGTCAGTAAACGTAACATAATTTTACCCGCTTTATTGAAACCTAATGATACTGAACATCTACTATTTCCATAATTGGATCGAACAAATAGGTATCGCGATAACGATAAATGGATTGGAACGGCTTGATGCGTATCTTTACTTCCGTAACTTTGTTCTCAAACACTGTAAAGGGACGATAAAGCTCCACGAATTCCGAGGAATCCTGTGGGGATTCCACCTTGATTTCATCAAAATTGCTGAATTTCAAAACAGTCGGTTTAATCCCAAATTTGACCCGATTGTAATCCTGAGGGGGCACATAGGATTCAAAAATAACGAAAGGAACATATTGTTTACCCTCGCGCTTAATAATATTGTAAACAATATCTTCCTGCTTGTAACTCCTCAGGGTGGGATACAGGACGGCAAAAGCGCTGTCCTGATAAACCTTTCCCTGGAAAATGGTTACTCCGAAACTGTCCTCCAGACCGACGGTAAAGGTATCGGTCACAATAATAATTGTCGTATCGGTGGAATCGGAAAACAGCGTCACCCGTAAAATACCCGGGTCAGGAGAATTCTCGATATTACTACAATTGTAAAGGTAGAAAACGCTTCCAAACGTCAAAAGAAGGGTAAAAATTGCTCTCGCAAATTTTTTAATCATTTCCGCACGACCTCACAAAAGGTTAATAATCGGGGAGCCGTTTGTAGTGGCTCCCCGTTCTTTAGCAGAATTACTTCATCAAAATCATTTTACGCACTTTGGTGAAATTCTTGGTCACCATCTGATAGAAATAAATACCACTGGCTACCGGGCGATTGAAATCGTCGGTTCCATCCCATACCACGGCATGTTTTCCAAAACTCATCTTCGCATCCACCAGGGTTTTTACTTTCCGTCCCAACACATCGTACACCACAATTTTCACATTCTGAGTCGCGGGCAGTTCGAAGCGGATTTCAGTGACCGGGTTGAAGGGATTCGGGAAGTTCTGGCTCAGCTCGTAACGGCGCGGAGTGTTCGCCAGTTCATCTTCAATACCGACGATGTTCTCCAGAGGTAAATCCGCCGCCGGATAGTTGAAAATATTAATATTATCCAGGTAGCCCTCGTAATAGGGCGGATAGTCTCCGTAAGCCGCTTTTCCAATCCGCAAAGGCGACTGCGCAATAATGACCGGGACATCAAACCCGGCATATTTCTGCTCAATCACATTGTCATTCGCGTCCGAGAGTCTCAATACGGCGTAGTAGCTAACCGTGTCGCCGGCCGGGGCTTTTTTCACTTCGTAAATCACATGGTACCACTCTCCCAGATGCATGGAATCGTCCAGAACAATGGTGACGCTGCCGTCGGAACCGGCATAAAGCCGATTGTCCGGATTAAAACGCACCTGAAACGCATTAGTCCACCAGGTACCGGCATCGTTGGGCCGATTGATGATCCGGCAATAGGTGTGCATGGAGTCGGCATTGAACCAGAAGTCCACACAAAATTCTTCGCTGGAGAGGAAAGGAGAATCCACTTCCAGATAGCTGGAATCGCCTTCCAGATAAATGGAGTAATTCCCCACCGCCGCGTTGGTGGAATAGGTGGGATTGCCAATCATGGTCACCGGATTATGATAAACGGTGGTATCCTGGGGTACCCCACTGCCTTCTTCGAAGCCCAGCGCCAGGGTTTGTGTATTGGGTTTGAACACACCAAAGGAGTAGAAGACCGAATCCGTCTCGGCCGTTTGCGGCTGGGTGTAACTCAATCCCTGGTCGTCCACCGCCTTCACGTAATACTTTACGATGCTGCCAAAGGCTTGCTGAGGAATGGCCGCCACAAACGAATCGCCCTCCACGTTGGTCATCGGTACTTCGCTGAAGGTCTGCCCGTCATCCACGCTGTAGTACAGGGTTGCCGTCTGGATGGTGGAACTGAACAGAGTGAAAATATGAGCCCCCACTTCGTATTGGGTTACCGATTCGGGCTGGTTAGGAAGCACCGTCACACCCGTAACAATGGGAGGAATCGGAAACTCGCGCACCACATTGCTGATGCGAATTTCGTCCACAAAGCCATCCAGAAAACTATCGCCGCCACCCCCGGCGTACCCGATATGCACCGGTTGATCGGTGGTAATGGGAGTGGGATCTTCCGCATTGAACGTCAAATAATCGGCCACACTGAAGGCCACCAACTCCCGGTTGGCGTCGTGAATGATCGTTAACAACAGGTGGCGGGTCGTGTCGCGCACAAAAGCCAGGTGGTACCATTGTCCGGGAACCATAGTATTGTCGGGAGAATTTGCCTGCGGCCAGGCATCCTGCGACGCGGTGTGGTAACCGCAACTGAAGAAGCGGGTCGACCCCCACATTTCCACAAAGTAATTGGGACGCCAGAACACCTCGTCGCCGGTTTTGATGACTAACCGCGGCACCCACCGCCAGTCATCCGGTCCGGTTCCGAACGTAAAAATGTTGATCCATCCCTCAATCGTCCAATCGCCGGTCAGATCCAGCGCTGCCGTATCCGCCACGGTAACGTAAGCCGAATCACTCCGGGAATCGTTGTCGATCCGTAAGCACTGCCCGAGTCCCGACACCGTGTTGGGCAGGAAATAGAAATTGCTGGCATCTCCGTGGAAAACCCCGTCAGCCGACACGGTTGATTCGTTGGTCAAATCCCCATCAAAATGCATGAGTAATACCGTGGCCGAATCCGCCGTATAGGGGCCTCCCAGTTCCTGGGGATAAATAAATCCGACGCACAGCAGCAAAATCCCCAACACATACACGAAGGAAAATCGTTGAAAATTAACCATAGACACCTCCTCAAATTTAATTTGGAAAGACAATTACTTTAGAAACCTCACCTCGAGCATCTTCCTAATGCCACCTTTTGCTCCTTCGACCCATGTTGTTTAAACACCATCACCTCCTTTCCAGCATTTTTGGACTTCGTTATGGTTTTTGCCGATTACGATTTTGCATTTTTTATCTGTCGTTGTTCGTTCAGTTAACCGCTACCCATTTTTGAGAAGCTGAATGAATTCAGGCAGCACGGGAGACAGATTGCCCGATGCTCATTCCAAAGAAGCGCCACTGCGGCTGGTTATGCCAATGTTAGTAAAAGGCGGTCGAAATTTTATTGGTAATCCGATATCATCGAATTTGGAAGAGTACGGCATTGCCGGCGAGGAGTTCCATTCAAGAAGCAGCACGGTGTCCCGAGAGGCGGGGACCAGACGACCGGAAGCGCAAGGAGAGAAAGTGCGAATCAATTTGGGAGACGGAACGATCAAACCAAGCTCCTACGGTTTAAGGGACGGCTGAATGTTATCGCTAACATCTTCATCACGTTTACTTAACCTCTTTCCCCATCCTTGTTTGAAAATTTCCGCTTATGTTATCGCTAACATCCTGGAAACATTTTAAACTATCTTCCGCAAAAAGTCAAGAAAAAAATGGCCAAAAAACAAATTTATGAATCTTTACATGACGCTTGACTCGAACGTGGGACCGGAATCTGGTTCCGATTTAATCATCTAATTCCAATAATAACAATACGAAACAAATCTTTCCTTTACACCACCGTCTCTTCGTAAACCGGTATGCTAACACCCACAGGAATGGCGCACTACCAGTTCCCCGTGGATCACTATCTCTTCCACCGAATTACTTTTCTCTTCAATCAAATCGATGAGTTTCAAAGCGGCCCGCCGACCGATTTCATACGCATTCTGCCGAATGGTGGTAAGAGGCGAGACCATCAATTCCGCCCGGATGTCATCAGAAAAACCAACAATGGCCACATCTTGCGGAATCCTCAATCCCGCCTCCAGAATCGCTTTCATGGCTCCAAACGCAGCCGGATCGTTCACCGCTACCACCGCCCGGGGACGTTTCCCGGCCGGTAAGGCCAGCAGCTGCTGCATGGCCCGATAGCCGCTTTCTTCATGAAAGCCACCGGGGACGATTAACCGCTCATCCAATTCGATCCCGGTTGCTTCCACCGCATCTTTGAAACCTTTTAAGCGCATTTCACTGATCAGCACGTTCTGCGGTCCGCTAATGTGGGCAATTCGCTCGTAACCGTGTTCAATTAAATGGCGGGTAATTTTAGCCGCGCTCTCCCGGTCGTCCAGTCGAACACAATTGACTCCCAACCCTTTCACACAGCGGTCGTAAAATACCAGAGGAAGCCCTCTTTGCACCACCTGCTGGTAAATTTCAAAATTCTCCACGCTCTGCGAGATCGACACTAGCAGTCCGTCCACCTGTTTGGAGATCAAGGTGTGGATGACCGAAATTTCCCGCTGGGCGTTTTCGTTGGTGTGGGCCAGAATAATGTGGTAACCGGCCTGGTAGCTTACTTCTTCGATTCCCCGTACCACTTCCGGAAAAAAGGAATGGGTAATTTCGGGCACCACCACCCCAATGGTACTGGTTTTTCGAAGCACCAGGCTTTTGGCAATCAGATTGGGGATGTAGCCCATTTTCCGAGCAGTTTCCAGCACTTTTTGGCGAGTTTTTTCGTCCACGTTGGGGCGATTATTCAAAGCCCGGGAGACCGTCATGGTCGAGATTCCCAGCGCCTGGGCAATTTCTTTCGCCGTCACACGTTTTGGCACAACCACCTCCTCAAATTCTCAGGTCGAATCGGACAGAGCCGCTTCCCAACCATCATGTTATCGCTAACATAATTTAAAAAAATTTTTCTCAATTGCAAATTTTTTTTACTACCAATTTGGGTCCTCCCATTTTGAACACTAAACAGAGACACCTAACCAGGGTAACCGGTTCTATTATTGAACTAATAGCAAAACGGCTCAGACCCTCCGGCTTTCCGGAAATAGTCTGAGCCGCCAGAGTTTTTACCCTGTTCTATGTTAAAGACCTGCCCCATTGGAAAGGTAGAGGTTCCCTTCAATCCGGCACACCCCACACTTCTAAGGAGAAAAAACCTCTACATAGAAAAGCACAGTTACAATGCCTCTCCCCCAATGGCGCCGGTACGGATTTTTATGGCCATCTCCACCGGGGTTACAAAAATCATTCCATCGCCGTGCATGCCGGTGTAAGCGTGCTTGCGAATAAGCTCCACGATTTTGTGTACATCCTCATCCTGACACACCACTTCCAGCTTGGATATCTCGGAATATTTCTGAATGCATTTGATGGAGTATTTGGTGTTTCCGGGGGTCGCCATGTGGCCCACCCCCATCACATCAATCAGGGTAATCCCCTGCACCCCGTTATTCTCCAGAGCGCTGATGACCTCTTCCGCCTTACGGCAACGGATATATGCTTTAATCTCTTTCATGACCTCTCCGATTATGATTTATTTTCTTCGCTATTTCCTGAATTCGCATTTTCCACGCCTAATTCTTTTGCCAGATGATGGACTTCCCGGCTTTTCCAGAGGTAATAAATGGCGGGAATCACGATCAGGGTTAGAATGGTGGAGGTAACCATGCCGCCAACCATGGGAGCCGCAATGCGTTTCATCACTTGCGAACCGGTACCGGTACCCCACAAAATGGGTAACAAGCCAGCCATAATTGCGGTTACCGTCATGATCTTCGGTCGCACACGCTCAACCGCCCCTTCGATGATGGCTTCGTACAAATCTTTCAAGGAGCTCATTTTCCCTTTGTATTTTCGATCGTTGTAGGCATGGTCCAGGTAAATCAACATCACCACTCCGGTTTCGGCAGCCACTCCGGCCAGCGCAATGAATCCGACCCCCACCGCCACACTGAAATTGTAATTGAGCAGGTAGAGGAACCAGATGCCTCCGACCAGGGAGAAAGGCAGGGAAAGCATGACGATCAGACTTTCCTGAATGTTCTTGAAATTGAAATAGAGCAGCAGAAAGATGATGAGCAGGGTAACCGGGATCACCACGCGCAGACGCTCCTGGGCCCGTTCCATGTATTCGTACTGTCCACTCCAGACAATGCTGTACCCTTCCGGGAATTTGACCTGGGCATCCACCACCTGCTTGGCTTTCTTTACATACGTTCCCACATCGATTCCCCGTAAATCTACATAAAGCCAGGCAGTCCGCTGGGCATTCTCGCTTTTAATCACGGGCGGTCCCTTGTGAATTTTCAGATCGGCCACGTAACTGAGAGGAATTTGCGTTCCGGTGGGGGTACTGATAAGCACCCGTTTCAGATCTTCCAGATTATCGCGAAGTTCGCGGGGATACCGTACATTCACCGGGTAGCGCTCCAGTCCTTCCACCGTTTGGGTGACGTTCATCCCGCCGATGGCAGACATGATGACCTCCTGGACGTCTCCAACCGTCAGGCCGTATCGGGCTGCTTCCTCGCGCTTAATTTCGAAATCCACGTAGTTTCCTCCCACGGTCTTATCGGGAAAAACGCTCAACGTCCCTTCCACGTCTTTCAGCACGGCAGCAATTTTTTGTCCCAGGTCAGAGAGGGTTTGTAAATCCGGGCCCATGATTTTGATTCCCACCGGTGTTTTAATTCCGGTGGAAAGCATGTCAATACGGGTTTTGATCGGCATGGTCCAGGCATTGGTAAGCCCGGGGAATTGAATGGCCGCATCCAGTTCCTGAACCAGCTTCTCCATGGTCATGCCGGGACGCCATTCGCTTTGCGGCTTGAGGGTAATGGTGGTTTCAATCATGGAAAGCGGCGCCGGATCGGTGGCGGTTTCGGCCCGCCCGATTTTACCGAGCACGCTCTTCACCTCCGGAAAACTCTTGATGATTTTATCGGTTTGCTGCAACAATTCCTTGGCTTTGGTAATACTGATTCCCGGATCGGTGGTGGGCATGTACAACAAATCGCCTTCGTTAAGAGGTGGCATAAACTCGGATCCGATATGTTCCACCGGGAAGATCGAAATCAACAGAATCAAAATGGCAATAAAAATGGTGGTCCATTTAAACCGCAGCACCAGATGAATAATGGGCTGGTAGATTTTAATCAGAATACGGTTGATTGGATTCTTTTGCTCCGGAATGATTTTTCCCCGCACAAAATATCCCATCAGCACCGGCACAATGGTTAAGGAAAGCAGGGCTGCGGCGGCCATGGAATACGTTTTGGTGTAGGCCAACGGTTTAAACAACCGTCCCTCTTGGGCTTGCAGGGTAAACACCGGTAGAAACGACACCGTAATAATCAGCAAAGAGTAGAAAAGCGCCGGCCCCACCTCTTTGGACGAATCGATGATGATTTGCCAGTGATCTTTCTTCCCCTTGTCTCGCTCGATATGTTTATGAGCGTTCTCAATCATCACAATTGCCGCATCCACCATGGCGCCAATGGCAATGGCAATACCTCCCAGACTCATAATATTTGCATTGATTCCCTGGAAATACATCACCAGAAAAGCCATCAGAATACCCATTGGCAGGGTAAAAATTGCCACAAAAGCGCTGGGAAAATGGAGAAGAAAAATAATCGCTACCAGAGCCACAATAATACTTTCTTCCAGCAGTTTAAACTCCAGATTCTCGATGGCACGTTCAATCAGTCCGGAACGGTCGTAGGCGGTTTTAATGCTTACCCCTTCGGGCAACCCCTTTTTAAGCTCTTCCAGTTTCTCCTTTACGGCATGAATGGTTTTTAAAGCATTCTCCCCGTAGCGCATTACAATAATTCCACCAACTGTCTCCCCTTCACCATTCCAGTCGGCCAGCCCGCGGCGCAGTTCCGGTCCCAGGTGCACATTGGCAATATTTTTAATTAGAATCGGGGTCCCATTCTGATCCACCCCGACCGGAATGTTTTCCACATCCTGGATGGATTTAATGTAACCCAAACCACGCACCATGAATTCGGTTTCGCCCATTTCTACCAGGCGTCCGCCCACATCGTTATTGCTACGTTTGATGGCCATTTTCACTTTGGAGAGCGGAATATTGTAGGCCTGTAGTTTATTGGGGTCCACTTCCACCTGATACTGTTTGACGTATCCCCCAATGCTGGCGACTTCCGCCACGCCCGGGACGCTCATTAACCCGTACCGCAGGTACCAGTCCTGAATGGAGCGTAGTTGCTGCAGGTCGTACTTGTCTCCGCCATCCAGCACATATTCGTACACCCAACCTACACCGGTCGCATCGGGTCCCAGTGTGGGAGTCACCCCTTGCGGCAGACGTCCCGCCACGTAGTTCAAGTATTCCAACACCCGGCTACGAGCCCAATACAAATCGGTACCATCCTCAAAAATAATGTACACAAAAGAGAGCCCGAAGAAGGAATATCCCCGGACGGTTTTAGCGTAGGGCACCGCCAGCATGGCACTGGTCAGCGGATAGGTTACCTGATCTTCCACCACCTGAGGCGCCTGTCCCGGATATTCGGTCAAAATGATGACCTGCACATCGCTCAAATCCGGAATGGCATCCACCGGTGTTCGGAGCAACACATACACCCCCGCCAGAGCAATCAGCACGGTAAACACAATAATCAAAAAGCGATTATTTACGGAAGCTTCTATGATTTTCTCTAACATCGTTCATTCCCATTTCTGTTGGTTTATTTTCCCTAATTTTTTCATTTCGCCTCAAAAAGTTACCCATCGTCAACAAACATCTTGCTTGACGTACGAAATCGTAAATTCAACGACCAAAATTTCTGAAAAAACGCCCAATTCAAATCGGGCTATTGAAACTCACTTGGAGTTCGGCGTCCGGGATTTGGATTTTTTCCGCTCCTCCAGCATTTTCTGAATGGCTTCCTGCAAACGGCTTTCACTGTCCAACATGAACTGAGCCGATGTCACAATCGTTTCGCCTTCCAGAAGTCCGGAGATAACCCGAACATTTCCGCGGTCATCTTCCTCTCCAATTCGTATTTGCCGAGGCTCGAATTTCCCCTTTTCGCGCACCACGAACACCAGATTCCGCTTCCCCGAGCGAATAACAGCTTCGGTGGGAATCACCAGAGCATCGTGAATGGTCTTACCACTCAAAAAGACATTGGCATACATGCCGGGTTTCAACTCCAGATTCGGATTGGAAAACTCCAGGCGCACCTGCACATCCCGGGCTTTTTCATTCAAATAGGGGTAGATGTAATTTATTTTTCCCCGGAAACGCTTCCCGGGCAGGTAAGACAATTCCATCTCCGCTGGCTGTCCCTCGGTAATCCAGGGCAATTCGTTGTCGTAAATACTTGCCAGCACCCAGACGGTACTCAGATCGGCCAGCTGGTAGAGATTGCTTCCTTCTTTTACAAAAGCGCCCTCCACCGCGTTTTTGTGAATCACCACTCCGCTAAAAGGCGAATGCAGTTGCAGAGTTTTGCGCACTTTGCCGGTTTCTTCCAGCCGTTTGATTTCGGATTCTGGAATGTCCCAGTAGCTTAACCGCTTGCGGGTGGAACGCAGCAACGACTCCGCTCCTTCGCGAATAGAGGTAAAACTGGCTTTCTGAACGGCTTTTAGATTCTGGACAGCCAGAAGGTACTCTTCCTGAGTGGTCACCAGATCGGGGGAATAGATTTCCAGCAGCGGATCGCCCCGGCGCACCAGCTTTCCGGTGTAATCCACGTACAATCGCTCAATCCAGCCGGAAATCTTCGTATTAATCGTGTAAAGTCTCTCTTCGTTGTATTTTATAATGCCCACCGTACGAATCACCCGGCTGAAATCCTGTTTTTTAACCGTGGTCATTCGCACCCCCATGTTTTGCACGGTCGCGGGATCGATGGTAATTGCACCGCCGGCTCCCAGCCCGGCCTGGTCTTCGTACACCGGAATTAAATCCATCCCCATTTTCGACTTACCGGGATGGTCGTAAATCTCGGTTGGATCCATGGGTGCCTGCCAATAAAGAATTTTCCGCTCGCCTTTGGGCTTGGCCTTTTTTTCTGCGGTCTCTTTCTTTTTTACCGGCACCAGATTCATCCCACATTTAGGGCACTGTCCCGGTTGGTCGAGAATGACTTCCGGGTGCATCCCGCAGGTCCATAATTGGGTTTCACCTTCACCGGATTGTCCGGCGGTTTGTTCGGCTACTCCCGCACCATTTTCCGCTCCACTCGAGGAAGCACTGCGGAAGGGATTCCAGAAGAACAACATTACGATAATTAGCAGCACAACCACTGCACCGAATAGAATAATTTTACGATTCATAAAACGACTCCCTGCTTATTCATTGGTTTAATTTTGGAACAAATTTAGGCCGACCAGGAGATTCAGTTCGGCAATGTTTTTATTGTAATCACTTAAGATTCGGTAGTAATCCCGTTCGTAGTTGAACAGGGTAATCTGGCTGTTTAACAGGGTCAGAAAGTCAACCTTGTCGGTCCGATAACCGGACAGGGTCGAATTGAGCGATTGGGTCGCCTGGGGAATAATACCGTTGCGGTACAGTTCCGCCAGACGGCGATTTTTTTGCAGCTCCGCCAGTTTCTGATCGATGGCGGCAAACACCTGATTCTCCACATTCAGATATCTTTGTTGCAACATTTTGTTGGAATAGCGGCTCTCTTCCACATTACGTTTTTGCTTTTTCCAGAAATAGAGAGGGACATTGACGGTCACCAGACCGGAGAAAAAATCCACCCCTCCCATGCCGTTGGCCAGCACATCGCGCTGGGTGTAGGCTACCCCCAGGCGGAAATCGGGCCAGTATTGCTTTTTCGCCAGGTCAATCTTCTTCTCGCTCTGGCGAATCATGGCCTGCCAGGCTTTCAGCAAAGGGCGGTTCTCCCGGGCTAATTCCTGCAGTTGCTTGAAATCGTACGGGAAATCCGCGAGAGTTAGCTCGGCAATTTTTCCGACCGGGCGATCTGCCGGACGGTTCAGCAAGGCGTTGAAGCGGGCTTCCAACACCGCCCGTTTCTGCTGCAAATTAATGAACCGATCGTGCATGCGCGACAATTCCACCTGCGCCCGCAGCACGTCCTGTTGCAATCCCTTTCCCACCGCATATTTGGTCTCGGCAATCTCCACAAATTGCTCCATGAGGTTGGTGTTTCTTTGCACCACTTCAATGGCTTTGTCAAGGTAAAAAATTTCGTAGTAGGTCACTTGCAGCTCTTTCACCAGGCGATTTCGTAATTCCTGGTACTGCGCTTCGGTGACGGCTGCTTTCTCGCGGGCAATTTTTTCTTTCAGCCCCAATTTGCCGGGAAAGGGCAGCGTTTGCACCAGCATGAACTGCTTTCCGGTCATCGGCTCCTGATCAAAAGCAAACGAATTCACCGGCAGGTTTAACAGATTAAAACTAAACAGCGGATCCGGAAGCGCTCCGGCCTGAGGCACTCGAGCCTGATCGGCCTGCCAGGCGCTGTAAGCTCCCTGTAACTCAGGATTATTCTGCAACAATTCGTCAATCAGTTGCGGTAGATGAAGCAGGGTATCCGCCGGTTGAGCCCGCAATTGGCCCACTCCCAACAGCCCTACCATCAACAAAAACAACAACTTCCTTTTCATACGCCGTATTTCCTCCAATTTCAGATGAAAAAAACGATTCACTTGACTTACTCCTTTTTCCTTCACCCGGAGGCAAAGAACCATTCCGGGCCATGTACGCATTTTTAATGTTTTTGATTTCGCTTTAATCGCCAGGCATAAGCACCCAGCCCGATTAAAACAATACTGCCCCACCAAAAAAAGGCAAAATTATTCACGTAGTGACGAACCAGCGTGGTAGTCTGTTCGCTCGCTCCACAAATCGTCATGGGCGGCTTTCCCGGAACCTCCCCGTCCCGGGAACGTCCCTCTTCCCTTCCTCCGAACTCCGCCCGGACAGGCTCTTCAAAAAACCAGGCGGTGCCATGTTCCCCGCCGTTCTGGCGGTGAGAATGCCCCTCCGTACTTTCCCCATGAATGCATTTGCTGGGATGAAATATTCGGTGGTACAAACAGGTGTAGCGTGACTGGAAATTGACCGGAAAGAAGAAGATTGTTCCGATCACGCCCAAACCAATCAAAATACCGCCCCAAATTTTTAAATTTCTATTTTGAAAAAAACCCATTTTGTCTCCATGATAATCCCTTATGCGAACTTGTTATTACAGTTACTGTGCCAAGATTCGGCCGCTACCTCAGGCAGATAACAAACCAGATTTATTACCCACTGTTTCTAGGAATGTTAAGGTTTCTCTTATTGAGTTTGCCGGAAATTTGACAGGGAGAAT
>JAJRXE010000436.1 GCA_024276455.1 Calditrichota bacterium | reverse complement strand
TTAGATTTATTTATTGCCAATAATAGAAACTCGAATGGAGAGGGCACTAAGAATTCCTTCTACATTAATTTAGGAGACGGATCATTCCAAAAGTTTAATTTAAAAACGTTCGATGATTCAACAAAATCTATAGCTTGTTCCTGGGGAGATTACAATAATGATGGATTCCTTGATTTGTATGTAACAAATGAACTCGGAGAAAACAATTTATTATATTTAAATACTGGAGAAGGTAATTTTCTGAAAAGAACCGGACTAACTGTCACTTCTTATGGTGGTCAATCATTTAGTGTAAACTGGATTGACTACGACAATGATGGTTTTCTAGATTTATTCATTGGTGAAGAGCATGGAGGTATATTATTTAAAAATAATAGGGACTCAACATTTTCAGAAGTAAAAGAAGATGGCAGCCCGAAAGCCAAGTTTGGCCAGAGCTGGGCTGATTACGATAAAGACGGCTATCTGGATTTAATCTCTTGTTTCACTCCCTACAATGATTTGCCCAAGAATTACATTTATAAAAACAACGGAAATTCAAATAATTGGATTAATATTAAATGCAAGGGAATTTACTCAAATAAATCTGCAATAGGAACCAGATTAACTCTTTATGTCTCAATCGATGGGCAAAATGTCGTTCAAATACGGGAAATATCCGGTGGTATCTACTGTGGACAAAACAGTCTTAATGTACATTTCGGATTAAAAAATGCCAATATAATTGATTCATTAATAGTTTCCTGGCCATCGGGTCTTGTTAATAAATATTACAACATCACCAGTAATCAGTTTTTAGAATTAACGGAAGAAGGAACACCACCGAAGATTATTTTACCAACAACAGCCGACACAACTTATCCCGGGGAATTATATGAGTTCTATCCTACTTTTGAAGATAATGAAAATGATGAAGTAAAACTTATCTTACTTAACGGTCCAGTCTGGCTCTCTGTTAAAGCTGACTCATTTTTACAGGGCACCCCAGGGAATTCCAGTACCGGAAATTATGAAATATATATTCGTGCGGATGATGGTCACGGCGGAATAACTGATACATCCTACAGTTTAACAGTATTAAACAATCTCCCTCCAATACCTATCACCGATTTACAAATGATCGATCTTCCCACTGATTCAAGTGTGTTATTAAAATGGACGGCACCAGGGAATCATTGGAAGGAAGGAAAAGCAGCAGAATATGTAGTACGATATAGTAAAAACCCAATTTCAGAATCAAATTTTGACAATGCTACCCTTTATCCTAATGTTCCAATTCCAGATGAATACGGCGGTAAAGATAGTATTGAAGTCAAAGGATTAGATCCAGCTACTCCTTACTATTTTGCAATTAAAACGAAGAATTTCGAAGGTCAAATTTCTTCGATTTCGAATATTTTAAAAATAATCACAAAAGGACAGTCCAATAATTTTCCCCCGGAAATTGTTTCACAAGGGAATACATCAGCAAAAATGGATATTCCCTACCAATATAACGAGGAAAACAAAGCTCGGGCAGTTGGAGCAGAGCCTATAAATTGGATCAAAGTTAAAGGACCAGCAAAATTCAATATTTCATCCGATGGTTACATAGACTGGACTCCCACCTCAACAGATTCCATCCTTGGTTCCGTACTTGTAATTTTACGAGCAACGAACTCTTTTGGCTTTGCTGACGACAGTCTGACAATTGTTTTTGCAGACACCAATATCTCAGAAACGGTTACTTCAGACACGACCGGACAATTTTTGGATTTTTCAGATACTGGAGTTACCATGCCTGGCTTTGTAAACGAATCCGATTTATCCGGGGCCATAACCGTAAATAAGGTCGACACCATACCGGAAGAACCAGGAACCGGTTCAGCATTTGCTTTTGGAAAACAGTTCTGGGTTATTAACTCTTCAATACCTGACGGTTCATTTTCGACCACTATCGTTTTTCATTATGAAGAAGATAAGTTAGAAAATATTTCGGAAAATGAGATAGTTGTAACATATAGGGAAAACGAAGAAGATGACTGGAAAGTTTATCCCGAACAAGAATTGGACACCCTGCTGAATTCAGTTACCTTATTCAACGTCGACCATTTTTCCATATTCGCCCCTGCAGATGACCCTTACACAACAGGAATACCTATTTACAAAAATAAATTAATCCAAGATTTTCTGGTTTACCAAAATTATCCAAACCCCTTTAATGCATCTACTACATTTAAATTTTACATATCATTAAATACCCGGGTTAGAATCGACATATTTAATATACGAGGTCAATTAGTCGATACATTTCTTAATCAAAATTTACCTAAAGGAATCTATTTAATCCGCTACTCCAACAACCAATAAAGTAGCGGAATATATTTTTATCGAATTCAAGCCGGGTCAAAATTCATGGTTAAAAAAATGGTATTCTTAAAATAAAACATAGATTAAAACAACAGGGATAATAAATTAAAGCCGCTGTCACGCCAAGAAAAAAGCACTGATTAAAGGGCGCCTTCAGGACCTACCAATACTGCCGAAAAGCATATTTCGAAGAGATTATCAGCTCGTCACGTTTAATTGAAAAGAGGATAATAAACGAACCACTCATCTCGATACCTCCCGCCCGGGCAGGACGATTCGCTCACCGGGAAAGGCAAACCTTTTCTTCGAGTGGCCAGGGACAGACGTCTCGAGGCAACCGGCCAACGCCCCTCAAAAATCCCTCACCTCACTACCCAACAGACTAAACCCAAAAACTATCCTTTTGGGCAGTTTACATTCATGAAAAATCTCTTAAATTGAAAAATAAATGAGAAGGAAATTTCGGTTAAAAATGATCCGCCGAAAAACCATCACCCAGTTAAATCAAGAAATCCTGGACTTAAAGAATTGCCAGGTGGATATGGTGAAACTGGCCTTAAAATTGTTTACGGCCGTTTCCCTCTTTATCTCCGGAATTGCCACTGCCGTGGTTAGTTTCAGGGGAACGGACAATCAGCTACTGCACAATCTCACTAATCTTGAAGTTTCCCTGTTGTTATTCCCGATCATCATTATCATTCTTATAACACCAATCTCTTTTCCCATTTTTATGCGTATCATCATTCACAAATGCCGTTCCATTTTTCGAATGGTGGGATACATTCGTCTATCCGAGGAGCTGGAGCACAAGGAACAGCTAATTGTCCCCTACGAATATGGTTATGGAATTATACGCCGGTTCCCCTTCTTATTAAATCGTATTCCTGCCAAAAAGGGAATTGTCTATTACTTCTGGGACCATCTGAAAGAATTACTTCCCTGTCGATTGAAATATACCAAACTTCCCGGCAAGAAAAAGCGGTACCAATTAAAACCAGTGTATATAGGTCGTTATTATTTCAATTTAGGTTTCTTTCTGGCATTACTCCTTTCCATTCATCTGATCATTTTTGGAATAATCTCCTTTTTAATAATTACACATATGCCCCTTGGCTTTCTGAAAATGGCGATTGGAATCCTAGATTTTTACATATTTTTCTGGTGCTGGTACAATTTCATGCTTTTGCGAAGATATTTTTTCGAAATCCACTATTATCCTTTCTCGATTTACAGCTGGTACTGCCTGTTTAAGGTAGTAAATGCTTACTATCAGAATAACAACCTGAATCGGCTCACATCGGCGAGATTTTTAGTCCGATATATTAACTATTTAACAACGTGAAGAGAAGATATTTTAAACAAGTAAAATGTTCGAGCAGCCAAACATTTCCTCCTAAATCGAAAACTACATTTTTTATCATAAAGGAAAGGAACTATCATGGTACGATTCACCTTGAGCTTTAGTCTGATTTCTATTATCACCTTTTCGGCATTGTTTGCCCAGAATTCTTCCAACGTCTCCCTGATAGGTCGTTGGGCTGGGGGCCCCTGTTATGCGGTGGCAACCGACGGGCAATATGTTTACCGCGGGAGAGGAGGATTTCTGGAAATCTTTGATCTGCAAAATCCGGAAATGCCTCAGAAAATCGGTCAAATTGCTACCCCCAACATCATCAGAGCCATTACCATCCAGGGCAATTACGCTTATGTGGCGGATTATGAAGACGGTTTACGAATCATTGATATCAGCCATCCGGAGGCACCCCAGGAAATCGGTTTTTTTGACACGATAGGCGAATCGTTCGGAGTCGCTGTGGAGGGTCAGTATGCGTATGTAGCGGACGGAAATGGACGATTGCGAATCATTAATATAAGCGATCCCACCAGTCCGTACGAAGAAGGAGATTGTTATACCGGACAATATATTGTGGATGTCGTTGTCATCGGAAACTACGCCTATCTGGCCGACGCATTATCTGGAATTATAGTCATTGACATCAGTAATCCAGCTGCTCCAACCGAAGTTGGGTCCTATGCGCCACCGGGAAGAGCCTATGGCATCACTGCTTTAGATAATTACATATACCTGGCCGATTATGACGCCGGGCTCTGGATTCTGGATGTGAGCACCCCCGAGAATCCTCAACCGCTGGGCTACTACAATACTCCCGGACTCGCCCTGGGGGTGGAGGTGGTTGATACGATTGCCTATGTTGCCGACGAACAATACGGTTTGCAAATCATTAAGGTGGCAGATCCCCAGGCAACCGAGTTATTAAGTAATCTCGACACCCCGGGACAGGCACAAAAAGTGGCGATTTTAAACCAAACCCTCTATCTGGCCGACCGCAATTCCGGAATGCGGGTCATTGACGTCAGCAACCCGAACGATCCCCGGGAAACTTACTCGGTTTCCTCGCAAGATTATGCTTACGATGTGGTGCTCAAAGACAGCATCGCGTATGTTGCCGATGGATCTGCCGGATTGTTTCTTATCAATATCAAAGATCCGGCTTCTCCGGTGGAACTGGGCCACTACGACACCCCGGGACACACCTTGTCGGTTTTCGTGCACAACAACCTTGCCTATGTCGCCGATTCGGATTCCGGTTTACGAATCCTTGATGTTCGCCATCCGGATAGTCCGGAAGAAATCGGATCCTTTACAACCGATAGTTACGTTCAAAGCGTTACGGTGCAAGACACGGTTGCATATGTTCTGGATTATAAGGGAATGCATGTGGTCAGTGTGCATGATCCAACAACCCCAACCGAATTGAGTTTTTATCCGAATCAATACCTAAAAAAAATAGTCGTGGTCGATTCTCTCGCTTACGTCGCATTTGGTAGAGGAGGCATTCTTATACTAAACATCAGTGATCCTGCATCTCCTACGATAATCGTATCTTACGAGCCACTCCATTCCGGTACCTCAAAAGACCTTGTCGTGCGCGGCAATTACGCTTATTTAGCCGCTTCCTCAGGCGGATTGCGAATCATCGACATCCGGAATCCAAATGCCCCTCTGGAAATTGGTTATGACAACATGTTTAATAACGCCGACGGGATCTCTCTTGTCGACAATTATGTTTACCTTACTGATGTATTCGACGGAGTGACTGTATTTGATATTAGCAATCCTTTTCTTCCACAAAGAGCGGGCTATTTTTATTTATCGGGATATTCGCTTAATGTTGACGCCAAAGACAATTATATTTTTATCGCAAATGGGGAAGCGGGTCTGACTATTCTTCAAAATGATCTCATCACAAAAACGTCCGAACCCGAAAGCGAACTACCAACATCATATTCCTTAGCAGCGAACTATCCGAATCCGTTTAATCCGACGACGACGATTCGTTACACCCTACCGCAAGCGGGCCGGGTGAAACTGGAGGTGTTCAATACCCTGGGGCAACGGGTGGCGACTCTGGTCAACTCCCACCAAGCGGCCGGGAACTACTCGGTCTCTTTCAACGGCACCGGCCTTCCCAGCGGGGTGTATTACTATCGAATGGAAGTCAAAAAGCGATTGTCGAATAACAGCGACGAATTCACCCGGATAAGAAAAATGCTACTCATAAAGTGAACTGCCAATTAGCCAGGTGTTTCGGATTAGAAAATAAGTCCCGTGCAGAAATTTTCCCGCAATGTTGGGAAAGCACAGGACGGCTACTTGTTACCTGTGCTGCGAATTAAAACCCGAATCGAAGAAAATAAAAACCTTTACTTTGCAGAGAAATAATGAAATAGAATATTATTTATTCGCAGAAACCACTCCCCTTTTTCTTTTACGCCAGCAGGAAAAGAGACAGGGATGGTAAGGAAATGGATGTTATTTTCAGGCAGGTGCAGGTCATTCTGGCAGGTAGCAGCACTACAGGCCCGCCTGGCAACGAGACAGGCTTTATGCCGGCAACGAAAACGGAAGCAGCGCGGACCTAAAATCCGCGGCTACCTAATTTGAATTCCCATATTTAATAAAGAAGTCGTACTCCAGGAAGATGTTTGACTTAAGTTTCCATAAACTGAGGCAAATCGCTTCGAAGGCACCAGAAGAGACAGTCATCACGAAAAAGCCCAAACAAGGGACACTCAGTGACCAGGAAAGGAAACGTCGGTTCCAGCATGTCCAGAATAAGCTTTACGAGATAACCATGATAGCTAAAAAGCGGCTGCCAGGTAATTCCGCCAGGGCGGGAGGTACCGTGGCAACCGCACCATTTTTATTTATCTTCGGCGGGAGCGTAGTAGCAGCGTTTGGGCGAATACACTTTGCCCTCTTTTTTCAGGGTGCTGATGATTTTGGAGACTTCCTTGCTTTCAATCCCGGTGGCCTTGGCCACATCCCCCGGCCGCACCGGTTTGCCCGCCGATTTCATGGCATCTAACACAATCTTGATTTTGTCATCCATATATCTTCCTCCTCTTTGATTATTGGGTTTGGTTTAGGCATAAAGTAAAGTCATAAGGGCACTGGGGAATAAGAATATAGGGACATAAGGGCATAAGACATAAAGTAAAATTAAATAATTTGCCATTAGCAACTTGCCGGGTCAAATTTCAAAGAACAAACATCAATCGTTCCGGTTTGTACCACCCCTTAAAATAGAACTGACAGCATCTCCGCTAATTTTTCGAGGTACACCCGGTCGTGCTTGGTAAACGGCGCCAACTGGTGGGAATCGATGTCAATCTCCCCCACCACCTTCCCCTCCTTGAGAATGGGCACCACAATCTCCGATTTGACGTTCACGCTGCAGGAGAGATAGTTGTCCTCTTTCGAAACGTCCTGGATTACGAAAGTTTCCTCCCGCTCAGCCGCCTGCCCACAAATCCCCTCGCCAAACTCAATGCGCACATGAATGGTGGGATCGCCCACGTACGGACCCAGAACCAGTTCCCGCTCTTTCTGCGGATCCACCAGATAAAAACCCACCCAGTCGTAATGCTCGAAATGGTCCGCCAGCAAACGGCAAATCCGGTGTAATTTTTTATTGCGATCTTCGGCGGATCGGATCACTTCATCGGCTTTCTGTAACACCGTCCGGAAAGTTTCTTCCCGCTGGCGATCGTTATCTAAAGCAGAATTCATTTTTTTCTCCCGTTTTGAAGATTCAAAAATAGGAAGGAGTTGACAGTAAATCAAACGGAAGGTGAAAAATCTTTCCATCCCATAGGGCCATTTCCTGAAGGATACCTCACCCAATGGTTCTTCCACAATAAAAAATTCACGAGCCGATTATTGCTTGCTTTTCGGCGCATTTTTCCAATATATTCATTTCGGAAAGAAGAATGTTAAACGAATTACTCCCTACCATTCGGGCGACGACAAGATCTTTAAAACCATTTGCCTCAGCGTTTCATTTTGGGGGCAATTCACTGTATTCATCAAAACAAAATCACCGAGATGAGTCCATTAAGACCTATCATTTTACTGATGGCGGAAATGATTGGTTCATCTCCGATGTTTACAGGGCATTAAACATGTTGAAGCAACCATAAGGAGGGGATATTTTATGGCAAAAACGAAGCAATCCAGCGGCAAACCGGAAATTTATTACCCTTCGCAAGAAGTGGTAGAAGCGGCCCACATAAAAGAGTACGACTCGCTTTACGCGCGTTCGATCAAAGACCGCGAGGGATTCTGGGCGGAGCAGGCCGAAAATCTGGACTGGTTTAAGAAATGGGACAAGGTGCTGGACGACAGCAATCCGCCTTTTTACAAATGGTTTGTGGGAGGGAAAATCAACATTGTCCACAATGCCATCGACCGCCACCTGAAGTCCTGGCGGCGCAACAAGCTGGCCATCATCTGGGAGGGCGAGCCCGGCGACGTACGCACCTTTTCCTACCACGCCCTGAACCGGGAGGTCTCTAAATTTGCCAATATTCTGAAAAGCATGGGGGTAAAAAAGGGCGAGATCGTCACCATTTACATGCCGCAAATTCCGGAACTGGCCATTGCCATGCTGGCCTGTGCGAAAATTGGCGCCGCCCACAGTGTGGTGTACGGGGGATTCAGTGTGGAAGCGCTGGCGGAACGAATTGCCGATGCCAACAGTCGGGTGTTGATTACCGCCGACGGCGGCTGGCGGCGGGGAAAAATCACCGATCTGAAATCCATTGCCAACGAGGCAATGCGCCGCTCTCCCACCATTGAGGTCTGCATTACCGTGAAGCGAACCGGTCAGGAAGTTTACATGGAAAATGACCGGGACTTCTGGTACCACGACCTGATGACCCTGCCCATTGCCAGCGACAAGTGCGACACCGAGGTCATGGACGCCGAAGACCTGCTGTTTATTTTGTACACCTCGGGGACCACCGGGCGTCCCAAGGGAGTGGTGCATACCCACGGCGGCTACGCGGTGTACACCTCCACCACCCACAAATTTGTGTTCGATATTAAGGATGAGGATCGCTGGTGGTGCGCCGCCGATCCCGGCTGGATTACCGGCCACAGCTACATCATCTACGGACCGTTGATCAACGGTTCCACCGTGATGATGTACGAGGGGGCTCCCAATCACCCCTATCCAAACCGCTGGTGGCAGATGATCGAGAAATACGGGATTACCATTCTTTACACCTCTCCCACCGCCATTCGCGGTCTGATGCGTTTCGGAGAAGCCTGGCCCAATCGCCACGATCTGAGTTCGCTGCGGCTACTGGGCTCGGTGGGCGAACCCATCAATCCGGAAGCCTGGCGCTGGTACTACCGGGTCATCGGCAAGGAGAAATGCCCCATTATGGACACCTGGTGGCAAACCGAGACCGGCGGCTTCATGATTACCCCGCTGCCCATCACGCCCCTCAAACCGGGCAGCGCCACCAAACCGTTTTTCGGGAACGAAGTGGCCATTGTGGACGACGAAGGTAAAGAAGTGCCGCCGGGGGAAGAGGGCAAGCTGGTGATTAAAGCGCCCTGGCCCGGCATGGCCCGTACCATTTACGGCGACCCGGAGCGTTTCAAAGAGATTTACTGGAAGGATTACGAAAAGCAGGGCTGGTACAAAACCGGCGATTCCGCTCGCATGGACGAGGACGGTTACATCTGGATCATCGGCCGCATCGACGATGTGATTAAGGTAAGCGGTTACCGGCTGGGAACAGCGGAAATCGAAAGCGCCCTGGTGAGTCATCCGTACGTGGCGGAGGCGGCCGCCATTGCCCTGCCCCACGAGTTGAAAGGCAACGCCATTCACGCCTATGTGATCCTGCGGGCCGGCATCAGCGGTACCAAAGAGCTGGAAGAAACCCTGAAAGAGCACGTGAGCCATGAACTGGGTCCCATTGCCAAACCGGAATCGATTCAGTTCGTGGATTCCCTGCCCAAAACCCGCAGTGGTAAGATCATGCGGCGGGTGCTGAAAGCCCGGGCGCTCGGTCAGGACGAGGGCGATTTAACCACCCTGGAAGAATAACCACCGAAAACCACAGGCGGCGCCAATGGGTGCCGCCTTTTTCTGTTTCAAATGCCTCGATGGAGCATGAACCGCCGGGACATCAGGCAACTCTCCTTCTTTCCCTCGAAATATAGCAAAAAATATTGCTTATCTGGCAAATTCACCTTAATTATGTAATGGTCTGGATCCGGGCGAAACGGTTCGAAAATCTTTGACCGGGTGCCGTCGAGGCCCCTTTCAAAATAAACGGAATCGCAAAGCCAACGGAGAAGAACTTTATGGAAAGGTCATCCTACCGCTGGTTTGTCTGGGGAGACTTGAATGCCTTTTTCGGTTTAATGCTGGACAATGTGACCAATCTGGTCATGCTCACCGGGATTCTGGTGGGAATTTTTCATTACCCCCTGGAGATTGTATTCAGCAAGATGATTCCCGGGACCGCCCTTGGCGTCCTGGTTGGCGATCTGGTGTACACCTACATGGCCGTTCGCCTGGCCAGACGCACTGGACGCCAGGACGTCACCGCCATGCCGCTGGGGCTGGACACCCCTTCCACCATTGGGATTGCTTTTGCCGTACTGGGTCCGGTGTACTTGAGCAGCAACGATCCGATCTTAACCTGGTACGTGGGAATGGCCACCCTGATGATGATTGGCGTGGTGAAAGTATTTTTCTCCTTTTTCGGTGGATGGATTCAACGGGTGGTACCCCAGGCCGGTTTACTGGGTTCACTGGCCGGAATCGGACTGGCCCTGCTGGCTTTTTTACCGCTGATCGAGGTGTTTAAAATGCCGGTGGTCGGCCTGGTTTCCCTGGGAATTATTATTTACACCCTGTTAGCGGGCTACCGCCTGCCCGGAAACATTCCTTCGGTTCTGGCTGCGGTGGTTCTGGGAACGGTGCTTTACTACATTTTGGGACCGTTAAATCTGTTAGGTGCCCCCTTTAAAACCCCGGAAATGACCCTGCAGGTGGCGCTTCCCTTACCTACTCTGGACTTTTTGAAAGGGATGAAAGCAGCCATTCCGTACCTTCCCATTGCCATTCCCTTTGGACTGTTAACCATTGTGGGTGGCATTAACGTAACAGAAAGCGCCCGGGTGGCCGGAGACGATTACAATACCCGTAATATTCTTCTAACCGAAGCCATTGCCACGCTGGTGGCCGCGCTGTTCGGGGGCGTCGCCCAATCCACTCCTTACATTGGTCACCCGGCTTACAAAAAAATGGGAGGACGAGCCGGCTACACTTTTTTAACCGGCATGTTCATCGGACTGGGAGGCGTGCTGGGGTACGTCTCCTTCATTGTGGATTTGTTGCCGGTTGCCGCCGTGGCCCCGATTTTGATCTTTATTGGGGTGGTTATTGTTGTGCAGGCGTTTGAAGTCTGCCCCAGAGAACATGCCCCGGCCATTGTGTTTGCTTTTCTTCCCATTGTGGCCGACCTGGTTTTGATCGAGATGGGCAGTATGCTGGGCGTGTTAGGGGGCGATATTTCCAAACTGCCGGCGGATCTGGCGCAGACCTACCGAATTGTCATGGTGCTGGGACACGGTTTTATTCTCACCGGAATGCTCTGGGGCGCCATCGTGGCGTTCATTATCGAGCACCGGCTTCAACAGGCCATCGGGTACCTGCTTGTCACCGCCGGACTCACTTTCTTCGGGATCATTCACTCGGTGATGCCCAACGGAGACATTTATCTGCCCTGGCTAACCGGCCAAAACAGCCCTTATTTATTTACTGCAGCATATCTGTCTCTGGCAGCTCTACTTTACGCCTTTCACCGAACGTCCCGGGGTGGCGGTGCCGAGCTTCGGCGGGAAAGAGAATTTTAGGAGATTCCCGGTAGCGCCCGGATCCATTACGGAAACGGACCACACTGAAAAAGCCCCCCGGTAATCATCAGCGGAGGGCTTTTTCGATCTATGGAAAACAAGACAATACAGCTTAGCGGGCAAATTGTTTAAAACGTTGGTTGATCCGTTCCCAGTGCAAATGGTTTAGAAAATTATCGATATACGTTGCCCGGCCAGGACCGTCTTTGTGATAGTAAGCGTGCTCGAACACATCGCAGGCAATCAGAGGAACGCCGCCCCAGATGGCGCCATAGTGATGCTCGTCCACTAACACATTCAACAGACGACCGCTGTAGAGGGTGTCTAATACCAGCAGTCCCCAACCACTTAATTTGGCGGAAAACGCGGTCGCCTTGAAATCCGCTTTCCAGGCGTCCAGGGAACCAAACTCCCGCTCGATGGCCGCCACGATCTCGGGACCTTTAGACGGATCGCCATCACCGCCCAGGTTCATCCAGTACACATCGTGCAACAGCGCCCCGGAGTGATTCCAGGTTAAGCGCCGCTTCAGTTCCCCGAAATGGCTGTAGTTGCCATTGGCGGCGGCGCGATCGGCATTCTCCAATTCCTTCTCAATGGTATTCAGGGCGGTGACGTAGCCCTTGTGGTGTTTATTGTAATGCCAGTCACTGGTTTCCGGCGAGATAACATTCTTGAGCAATTCTTTGGCCTCCTCATCCGAGTATGGCCGGGGGTTGAATTTCCATTGAAAAGCCATAACCAACCTCCTTTTATTTAAACGATCGATTTAACCAATTAGTAAAGAGGGTGCCGCGTTCCGGCACAAACGCCCTGGGATTCGGACGTCCTCAGTAATTAAGACTCATTCTCAACAAATATAGGCA
>JAJRXE010000435.1 GCA_024276455.1 Calditrichota bacterium | reverse complement strand
GAAACCAGTCCGGAAGATATTAAGGGCATGCATGCTGCCGAGGGTATTCTGACGGCCCGTGGCGGTATGACTTCCCACGCCGCTCTGGTGGCTCGCCAGATGGGCAAGGTCTGCGTAGCCGGCGCCGGCGCCTTGCAGATTGACTACAAAGCGCGCCAGTTTGAGGTGAACGGCAAGGTGGTGAAAGAAGGCGATTGGATCTCGCTGGATGGTTCCACCGGCGAAGTCATCCTCGGTAAGATCGAAACCAAACCGTCCGAAGTGTTACAGGTATTGTTAGAAAAGACTCTGAAACCGGAAGAATCCAAGACATACCACACCTATCAGCAAATTATGACCTGGGCGGATGAATTCCGTCGTCTGGGTGTGCGCACCAATGCCGATCAACCGGATCAAGCGGCCAATGCCATTGCGTTTGGTGCCGAAGGAATCGGTTTGTGCCGTACCGAACACATGTTCTTTGGGGGCGACCGAATTGACGCCGTGCGGGAAATGATTCTGGCGGACGATGAAACCGGTCGTCGTAAAGCCCTGGAAAAATTGCTGCCCATGCAGAAGCAAGATTTTATCGGCATTTTCAAGGTAATGCAAGATCGGCCGGTAACCATCCGTACCCTGGATCCGCCTTTGCACGAGTTCTTGCCTCACACCGAAAAAGAGCAGGCCGAATTGGCCGAAAAAATGGGCGTTTCGGTGGAAAAGGTAAAAGCCAAAGTGGAAGCCCTGCACGAATTTAATCCCATGTTAGGACACCGGGGCTGCCGTCTGGGCATTACCTATCCGGAGATTACCGAAATGCAAGCGCGGGCAATTCTGGAAGCGGCCTGCGAGGTGAAAAAGGAAGGCGTGGATGTCAAGCCGGAAATCATGATTCCGCTGGTGGGCCATGTGAACGAACTGCGGGAGCAGGCCAAAGTGGTGCGTCGGGTGGCCGAAGAGGTGTTCGAAAAATACGGCATGAAAGTCGATTATAAAATCGGCACCATGATTGAGCTGCCTCGGGCGGCCATTACCGCCGATCAAATTGCCCAGGAAGCGGAGTTCTTCAGTTTCGGCACCAACGACCTGACCCAGACCACCTTCGGGCTGTCCCGGGACGATTCCGGACGGTTCCTGCCTTTTTATGTGGAACACGAAATTCTCCCCCGCGATCCGTTCGAAGCCATTGATCAGGACGGTGTCGGCAAATTAATGGAATGGGGAGTGACCCGCGGACGGGAAACCCGTTCGGATCTGAAAGTCGGTATTTGTGGCGAGCATGGGGGTGAGCCCAGTTCGGTGGAGTTCTGCCACAAAATTAATCTGGACTATGTAAGCTGCTCACCGTTCCGGGTACCAATTGCCCGTCTGGCAGCGGCTCAGGCCAGTCTGAAAGAAGAAAATTAAACACTGGAATCTGTCTCCGGGGAGGCAAGGCAGACCTTCCTCCCCGGAGCCGTTTACTGAATACAATCTGGAACAGGATAAAAGCATAATAGCAGGAGAGCAAAAATGGCCAGAAAAAAAGAACGGCAATTTGCGATTAAGCAGATTATTCAAGAGGAAGATATTGCCAATCAGGAGACCCTGTTAAAACGGCTCAAAGAACGCGGTTTTAAGACCACTCAAGCAACCCTTTCCCGCGACTTACACGATATGGGAATCGTTCGGGTGCCGACAGCCAATGGATACCGTTACGCCATTGCTGAGGAAGAAGGTGGACACTCCTTCAGTCGGGTCGTGGGCATGGAAATTTTGGGCGTGTACGCAAACGAAAGCGCCGTGGTGGTGCGTACCATAACTGGCCGTGCAAAAGGTGTGGCATTATTCATCGACCAAATGAAACATAAAAACATTCTGGCAACGGTGGCAGGCGATAATGCCATTCTGGTGGTACCCGATTCGGTGAAAAATATTCCAATCATTAAGCAAGATCTGGAAAAAATCGCTTACGAATAATAGCGGAGGAGCGTCTGAAACGACTGAGGGTCTGAAAATTCAGCGGCGGAGAGTTGGAATTTCGCATGGACGAATTGGTTAAGCTTTATGATGAAATTAAGTGCAAAAATTGAAAAAGAATTCTTACCCTATGTGAATAAACCGGGCCGATATCTGGGGAATGAGTACAATGCGGTATTAAAAGATCCTCAGAAAGTAGATTTACGCATTGCCCTGGCATTCCCGGAAGTTTACGAACTGGGAATGTCCTATGTCGGGTACGACATTTTGTATCATGTGTTAAACGCTCAGCCTCATATCTGGGCCGAGAGGGTGTATGCTCCCTGGACCGACGCCGAAGCAGTTCTTAGGGAGAAGGATATTCCATTGTTTAGCCTGGAATCGCGAACACCGCTCCGGGAATTTGATTGTATTGGGTTTACTCTCCAATACGAATTGACCTACAGCAATATTTTAACCATGCTCGATCTCGCCGGGATTCCGCTGCGGCAGGCTCAGCGGAGAGAAGAGGATCCTTTAATAATTGGAGGCGGGCCTTCCGCCGATAACCCCGAGCCGGTGGCCGATTTCTTTGACGCCCTCCTCATTGGCGATGGGGAAGAAGCGGTGTTGGAGATCGCAGAACGTTTAATTCAAGCCAAAAAATCCGGTTGGGCGCGGGAAAAAATTTTAACGGAACTTGCCGAAATTGAGGGAGTTTACATTCCCTCCTTTTACAAGGTGACTTACAATGCTTTCGGCGATTTCGAAAGTATTCAACCCCTGCGGGAAAGCGCTCCCAGACGGATTAAAAAACGGATCTTACCCCGTCTGGAACAAAAAAATTATCCCATTGCTCCGGTAGTTCCGCTCATCGAAGTCACGCACGATCGGCTCTCTGTGGAAATTATGCGGGGATGCACAGAGGGGTGCCGATTTTGCAATGCCGGAATGATTTACCGCCCGGTACGGCAACGAGCGGTGGAAGAAATTGTTGAACAAACCAGAAAGGCGATCCAGGCGACCGGTTTTAATGAATTGTCGCTCCTGTCCCTGAATTCTTCGGACTACGACCAGCTGGATTGGTTGATGGCCAAGGAGCGCATTCTGCTTTCCGAGAAGCAGGTGAAGTTTTCCTTCCCTTCCTTACGGCTGGATGGGATGCGGCAGGAAATGATTGATTTCATTAAAGCGCAGAAAAAGACCGGCTTTACCTTTGCCCCCGAAGCCGGAAGTCAGCGACTGCGAAACGTTATTAACAAAAACATCCAGGAAAAAGATTTACTGGACACCCTCCGGCTGGTACTGGACAACGATTGGCAACTGGTTAAATTCTATTTTATGATCGGGCTTCCCACCGAAACGGACGAGGATGTACTGGCGATTGTGGACCTGTTGAAGAAAGCGTTAAAAATCGCCTCCTATTACAAGGATGGGAGAATTAGCGTTTCCATTTCGCCGTTTATTCCCAAGCCAAATACGCCCTTTCAGTGGGAGAAGCAAGAAAGTCCGGATGAGATCGAGCGTAAAATTCATTTGATTCTGGATGCCCTGCGGGTGCCCAATCTGCATTTCAGTTGGCGGGATGGTTGGGTAACCTCGCTGGAAACCATCTTTTCGCGTGGTGGTCGGGAATTGGCGCCCGTCTTGGAAACAGCCTGGCGCCTGGGGGCAAGATTCGATGGCTGGAACGAGCATTTTAACTGGGAGCGCTGGGAAAAGGCTTTTGCCCAGCACGGAATCGACTGGAAGAAATATCTCCGGGGTATTTCGCAGACCGTACCGCTTCCCTGGGAACATATTGACATGGGTGTCACCCGCGAATTCCTGGCGAAAGAGCGCAGCCGGGCGTACGAGGGGCGAGTAAGCCACGACTGTAAAGACTACGTTTGCATTGGTTGCGGATTACAGCGCAAGGAGTTTGCCTGGCTGGTGGACTGCTACCGGAAGGACAAAAAATCCGGAGAGAAGCAGCCGCGGGGTGAATTCAGCTTTCAAAAGGAGGAAGCGGAGCGGCCGAGCTCGGCCGTTACCTATGGGCGCAAGGTACGGCGAAGGAAACAGGTCTCCGTGCCGCTGGTGCGCAAGAAAATTCGCATTCGTTTCACCAAAACCGGGCCGGCGCGCTTTATCTCTCATCTGGACATAATCCGGGTGTTCGACCGGGCCGCCCGACGAGCCAACCTATCCCTGGTCTATTCCCAGGGATTTAACCCGCGTCCGAAAATCTCTTTTGGTCCGCCCCTGGTATTGGGGGTGGCCAGCATTGCCGAATACCTGGACCTGGAAGCATTAATCGGACGAGAATCCGATTTTCAAATCAAACTGAACCAGGTGTTACCCCAGGGCATTCGCATTCTGAATCAGAAAACCATTTTTTCCAAAGTCCCCGCACTTTCTGCGGTTATTAACCGCGCCACTTACGAAACCTATCTGGAAGAGTTTCAGCTTCCAGAGGAGTGGCTAACCGACTGGCTGGCACAAACGGACATTTTTGTGGAAAGAATCGTAAAAGAAGAAATCAAAAAAATTAATATTCGTCCGTTTGTTTCCGAGCTCCGGTTAGAGAACGACAAGTTAATGGTAACAATTGATGCTGTGGACGGACGTATGGCCAGAATTAGCGAGGTACTGGAGTCGCTACTGGGACCGCATCAAATCGATTACCGGCGGTTTTTAACCCAGAGGACGGGGCAATTTATTGTGACCGGAAATCAAGTTCTTGATCCGTTCCAGGTCATTTAATCCCCCCTTTGGACACCAATCCGTTACCACAGCGCATTTGACGAAGGCGCAAAAGTTTATTTTTGAGGTGAAAGTACGATGAAAAAGGAAATTATTATTAATTCAACCAACGAAGATACACGGATTGCTATCTTAGAAAACAACAAATTGGTCGAAATTTTTGTGGAACGCCCCGACAACGAGCGCATGGTGGGCGACATTTACAAAGGAAAAATTCGCCGGGTCGTTAAAGGCATGCAAGCCGCCTTTATTGACATCGGTTTTGAGCAAGACGCATTTTTACATTTTTCGGATATGGGACAGGAGGTAAACCAGCTTTTCGCCGATGTGGACGAAGAATTTCTGGAAGGTGATAAAATTAAAACGGATATGGATCCGGCAGATTTGTTGCGGAACGGACAGGAAATCGTGGTTCAGATTATTAAAGAACCAATCAGCAGCAAAGGACCCCGAGTCACCACGGAATTAACCCTTCCGGGACGCTTCCTGGTACTGGTGCCCAATCAGCATCGGGTGGGGGTTTCCCGCAAAATTGCCAGTGCGCGGGAACGCCGCCGCTTGCGTAACATCGCTCGCAAAATTCTTCCCAAAAACTACGGACTGATTGTTCGCACCGTTGCTGAGGGCAAAGATGAGAAAACGCTGGAACAGGATTTACAGAAGCTCATCAAAACCTGGCATAAGGTCCAACAGGAAATCAAGCGTTCCCGGGCACCCAAACTGCTTTTCAAAGACCTGGGAATGGCTTCCAGCGTGATTCGCGATCTGTTTACCTCCGATGTCAAGCGGGTAGTAGTGGATTCCCGCAAAATGTACCGGGAAATTACCCGTTACCTGAAAGAAGTGGGATCGGAACTGGTGAACCGGGTGGAGTATTTCAAATCCAAGCGCCCGATTTTTGATGAATTTAACATTGAGCAGGAATTGCAGCGAAGCGTGGAGCGAAAAGTCTGGATGAAAACCGGCGGCTACATCATCATTGAACAAACGGAGGCGCTGACGTCCATCGACGTAAACAGCGGACGGTATTTCGGGAAGAAGGATCATGAACGGAATTCCCTCAAAATCAACCTGGAAGCGGCTCGGGAAATTGCTCGTCAGCTCCGGCTGCGCGATATCGGCGGCCTGATTGTTATTGATTTCATCGACATGGAGCAGGAAGAGAACAAGCAAAAGGTCCTCAAAGAGTTGCGCAAAGAATTTGCTCACGACCGGGCAATTACCCGCATCGAGGAGATGAGCCGCTTTGGATTGGTGGAAATGACCCGGCAGCGCATTCGGCCCAGCCTGATTTACAATATTAACGAAACCTGTCCGGTGTGTAACGGAACCGGCCTGGTGCCCACTCAGGGGACCATTCTGGCCAATATTGAACGGGTTATTCGCCGCTACATTGCCTCCAATTACGACCGCCGGATCATTATTCGGGCCCACCCGCATGTGATTGATTATTTAAATAACAAGAAAATCAGCCGCCGCCATCGTTTAATGTGGAAATACTGGATTAAAATCGACACCGAAGTGGATGAAACGATGAATCCGTATGAGTTCCGGGTGCTGGTCAAGAAGACTCGCGAAGACGTTACCAAGAAATTTCTGTAGCGGTTTGAACCCAAAACTCGACAAGAAAAAAGCCGGGGAGAATTGGTTCTTCCCGGTTTTTAATTCAATTAGCAAGATGGTCAGCTCCGGCACTCCGAAAAAAGAACCGCTCGGGCGTCCGCCCCGGTGAAACGGGCGAAGATGGCATTCCGTTCGTGGTAACAGAATCAGACCGTTTTAAGATTTTTCGATTAAGAATTGTGCAGAGGTGGAATTTCTTCTAAATTTTCTCTCCAGAAAGTTAAACGGCAGGTGCTTTTTCCATGAAACACCTTCAACTTGTCTTTCTGTGCTTGCTGGTTCTGGGGGAATCGGTGCTGCCCCAGATTTTGATCAAACCGGACCATCCTTACCTGCAATACACCGGTCGAATCGATTTTTCTCATCCTCGGGCTCCCCGCTTGTTCTGGCCGGGAACTTACCTGCGCGCCAATTTCCAGGGGAAATTACTGAAGATAATTCTGGATGATTCGCTGGGACAATCCTATTACAATGTATTTATTGACGATGATTACCAGCACCCGTTTGTGATTGCCTGCGACAGCGGGCGGCAGGAATATGCCTATCCCGCAGAATTGGAAAACGGGCCTCACTCGTTGTTGATTTTCCGCCGTACCGAAGCGTCCACTGGCCCCACCTGTTTTCTGGGGTTGGTGCTTTCGGAAAATGGGCAATTGTTGCCTCCGCCGGCGCGCCCCGAACGCCGGATTGAGTTCTACGGCAATTCCATTACCTGCGGCATGGGAAACGAAGCACCGGACGATGGGCCGGATAACCGCATGAGCGAAGAGAATAATTTCCTGAGCTATGCTGCCATGACGGCTCGTAATCTTAACGCCGAGTATGTTTGTATTGCCAAAAGCGGCATTGGTATTCTGATTAGCTGGTTCGATTTAGTCATGCCGGATTATTACAACCGGTTGAATCCTGCGGATCCTGAAAGCCACTGGGATTTTAATCGTTACATTCCCGACGTCGTTGTCATTAATCTTTTTCAAAACGACAGTTGGTTAATTCAGCGCTTGAATCCGGTGCCAGATTCCGCTGCCATTGTGCAGGCGTACGCAGATTTTGTCCGTAAAATCCGCCGGGAATACCCCCGGGCACTTATTGTCTGCACCCTGGGCAGCATGGATGCGGTAAAGCCGGGTTCCCCCTGGCCCGGTTACATCTCCCGGGCGGTGGAATGGTTGCGTCGGCGGGAGGGAGACGACAATCTGGCTACCTATTTCTTCCCTTACACCGGCTGGCAAAAACACCCCCGGGTTCGCCACCATCGCGTCATGGCCGACAGCTTAACAGCCTTTCTGCGTCGTACATTGAATTGGTAAGCAGTAGAGAATGTGAAAAAAAGAAAGGCGGAGATGTTCCCTCCGCCTTTTTCAGGATTGTCCTCATTACCCCGGTTATTCGGCACTTACCGGGTATTTCTTCCGTAATTCCCAGAGCTTCTGGAAAAGTTCTTCCAGCGTTTGACCCAGTAAATCGGGCTTGTCGGTCACTTCCGGCTCGTTGTGAAACACCACATAGGGCACCTTGTGACCTTTGATCTCGATGTATTCCGGATGAGCGGCACTTACCTCTTCCCAATCGATTTCTTTATACAATCGCTCCAATTTTTCATCCGGTAATCCGTGTTCAAGAATGCTATCGGGACGTTCGGGGTTAAACCGGCGACGATTCTTCCGTTTGGATTCCTCGTAAGATACGTCGATGTAAAGAATGGCCGCTTTTTTCAAGATATCGTCTGAGAGATGGGGGAAAGCGGCTTTGTAACCGCCATGCTCTTTGCCCCGGGAAAATTCGATGATGGTGGTGTATTCATCGTGGTAATTCGGATTGTCGCGCAGCTTCTTCCAGTATTCCAGGCTGATCCGTTCGATGAGCAAATGCCACTGATATTCGTACAGAAAGTACCCGTCTTTATCGGTGTGCATGCGGGGTTTGTGAAGAATTTTCTCCAGAATGGCGTCTTCTTCGAACCAGGTCCACAACATGGGAAAATCATCGATTTCTTCGAATTTGGCGATATGGAAGCGCTGAATTCGTTCTTCCACCGGAGTCTTTTTCAGATAATCGATAACCTCCGACTTGCCCGCTGCCGGGCGGCCCAGCAAAATGATGATATCGAAATGGTTCTTGCTCATAAAAATCTCCCGAGTTTTATCTAAATCTTTACCCACGAATTATTCGAATCTTGCAAATAAATTCAGGGAGCCGCGTCCGTTTATTGCGTGAGAAAATTTCCCCAATTTTAACCATGACATTTTGCGCTCAATCTTTTTAATGTAAAGGTAGCCTGGTACCTTCTTCCTTTCTTTAATAGAATCCCAGCACGCCTTTTTTCCGTCCCGATCGAACGGTTCTCCCGACTGACTTTACCCGGGCAAACCGGGCTTTTGGATTCTTCCGGGAGCGATTTACTATTTGCAATTCCCTTACGGCCTTTCTAAGTTCTTTGGTTAACTCTTCTGCTGCGATTTGGGCATGACATTCCAGATAGTAATATTCAGGATGAGGCCCAGAATCCCGAAAGGAATTAACAGGTTAGTCCAGGCGCTCCAACCCAGTTTGTCGATTGCCCAGCCCAGGAAAAAGCCGGAAACACCGCTGCCAAGGTAAACAAAACCGTCGATAATTCCGGCGGCGCTGGCCGCAGCCTTGGTGCCTCCAAAGTCCATGGAAGCAGTGCCGGAGAGCATGCCGTGAATCCCGATGAAAAAGAAAGAGGCCAGCACGGCGGCGGCAACTGCCAGATATGCCGTGGGGGCGATTCCTAAAATAAACAGACTTACAATCAGTAATCCGTAGAAAATGCCGGCAACCGGCGGACGCCGCGAACCGAAAACATGATCGGATACGTAGCCGGCGGTTAATCCGCCCAGGATGCCAGCCAGAAACAATCCGGTGCCGTACCAGCCCACCGATGCCAGGCTCTCTTTCGGGAATACGTCCGCCAAATATTTGGGAAGCCACTGCATGGTGCCATTGCGAATCACTCCGGTGCAAAACTCAATAAACGCAATGGTGAGCACCACCCGATTACTGAACACCCGTTTAATGATGTACTTAGTGTTGACCTCTTCGGTCACCCCGGAACTGGCATCGGCGGTGTCGAAATCCTCAAAACCGGCTTCGGATGGTTTATCTTTAATAAGAAAATGGTCGATGGTGATGAAAATTAACAGCAAACCGCTGGGAATTAAAAATACCCAGATCAGGGATAAATGCGCCAAAATGAATGCGCCCACTCCGTACGCCAGCTGGTACCCCAGAGCAATCAGAATACCGAAAATGCCTCCAAACACCCCGCGTTCTCGTACATGAAACCAGGAAGAATTGACTTTGACAATCGAGACCGCTCCGAAACTCTGAAAGTACATATTGAGAGCGTACAGAAGAGAGAAGGCAATAACAATTTTGGTGGCGAACAGCCCCATTCCGATCAGAAGGGCAAACAAAATGTTGACAACGGCGGCTCCAAATCCGCCAATGATGATGGCTTTTTTGCCCCCAAATCGATCTGTCAACGGGCCATTTAACAAAAAGCTGAACGCGTAAGTCCAGAAACCGGCCGTAATCACCAATCCCCATTCAGCCCGGGTCAAATTGAAGGTTTCCATAATCTGGGGACTCGCCACCGAAATGTTGTAACGGCTCATGTAAAACAGAGAGTAGGTTAATCCCAGGGGAAACCAATTAAAAAACCTGCGGATCCGAAACGCCCGGCTGTGTTTCGGCTTCTCCGTATTACTACTGACGGGTGCTCCGTGCATAGACGACCTCCGGTTTGTCAATTTTCTGGTTTCAGTAAATGTTTAATCAAAAATACAAGAGATTAAATTAGTAAAAATGACCAAATAACCAAATAAAATTTTAAAATCTGGGAAGGGAAACGCTGGCTGTTTAAGGGGGGAAACGGGGTGTAGCGTTTGGGAATGCGGTAAAACACACCTCCCGGAGAAAAATTAAATTTCCTCCCCCAAGAAAAAAATATCTTCTTTGGTGATCGTTCAAAGCAGGTGGAGTGAGAATTGTTACGAACCTGCTTGAATTTGGGGAAGAGAGATTCTATATTAACTGTGGTTGTTAACAATTGTAAGCAAAATTGTACTGGTAGAGGTTCCAGAGGAACTAAGATTTGATCGGGGACATTAGAAGATTGAAGGGCTGCCATCATAAGATTCGGTAAGAAGGTAAATCACAAAAACAAAAAATAAGAGAGGAAGATATGCCACGAGCCAAGATTGCCGGTGTGGGACACTATGTTCCGGAACGGGTTGTAACGAATTTTGACCTGGAGAAAATGATGGACACCTCGGACGAATGGATTCGAGAGCGAACCGGAATCCAGGAGCGCCGTTGGGTGGAAGAAGGGGAAACGGTATCGGGATTGGGCCTGAAAGCTTCCGAGGTTGCCCTGGAAAGGGCCGGCGTTAACAAAGAAGATATCGATTTTATCATTTTCGCCAGCATGGAATCCGATTACGAATTCCCCGGTGGAGGATGTTTCCTGCAAGAAAAGTTGGGGCTTCCGGGAATTCCGGCGCTCGATATCCGGAATCAATGCAGTGGATTTGTCTACGGGTTGTCGGTGGCCGACCAGTTTATTCGCACCGGAATGTACAAAACGATTCTCCTGGTGGGGGCTGAAATTCAAAGCACCTCGTTAGATCTCACCACCCGGGGAAGAGATATGGCGGTGCTGTTTGGCGATGGGGCCGGAGCAGCGGTGATTACCGCCACCGAAGAAGAAGATAAAGGTATTTTAACCACCCATCTGCATGCAGACGGCCGTTACGCCAAAAAGCTCTGGGCGGAGCTTCCCTCCGTTATTTTTCATCCCCGTCTGGAACCCTGGATGCTGGAAACCGATCGAATCTATCCCAAAATGGAAGGCCGGTTCGTATTTAAACACGCGGTCACTCGTTTCCCGGAAGTAATTAGGGAGGCGCTGGAGGCAACCGGCTACACCATCGAGGACGTGGACCTGATTGTGCCCCATCAGGCGAATCAACGGATTACTGAAGCCGTCGCCCAGAGATTGGGAGTGAGCATGGAGAAAGTTTACAGCAATATTCATAAATATGGCAATACCACGGCAGCAACCATTCCGATTTGTTTGAGCGAGGCCTGGGCGGAAGGCAGGATAAAAGACGGTGATTTGGTTGCCATTGCCGCATTTGGAAGCGGATTTACCTGGGCTTCGGCGTTGGTGCGCTGGTAAAAATTTGGACAGGAAAGGAATCAGGGTGAAAAGGAAAGGAACGATGGCGAAGGTAAGGAACCGGCGACCGGAATGGTTGAAAGTGCGTCTGGCAGGTGGAAAAGCCTACCGGGAAGTGAACGATTTAGTAGAAAATCTGAATTTGCACACGGTGTGTCGGAGCGCTCGTTGCCCAAATGTGGGCGATTGTTGGTCGCGCCGCACCGCCACGTTCATGATTTTAGGCGATGTTTGTACCCGCAATTGCCGTTTTTGCGCCGTCAAAACCGGGCATCCGAATCACGTCGATCCCCGGGAACCGGAGAAAGTTGCCCGGGCTGTTAAGGCCTTAAATCTTCGTCACGTCGTCATTACCTCGGTTACCCGGGATGATTTACCTGATGGCGGAGCCACCGTTTTTGTTGAAACCATCAACCAAATTCGATCGGTGCATCCCGGTTGTTCCATCGAGGTATTAATTCCGGATTTTAAAGGAGATCGGGCGGCGCTCGGGGCTGTTTTCGAGGCCCGGCCGGATATTCTGAACCATAATCTGGAAGTGGTCCCGCGTCTTTACCCGCTGGCACGGGCTCAGGCGGTATTCGAACGCTCGCTGGAAATGCTGCGTCAGGCGAAACAGCATGGGTTGATCTCCAAAACCGGAATCATGGTCGGACTGGGAGAATCCCGGGAGGAAGTAACTGAGCTGTTAAAATTGTTAGCTGACATTGAGTTAGATGTGTTAACCATTGGACAATATTTGCAACCCAGCCGGAATCATTTGCCGGTGGTTCGTTATTATGAACCGGAAGAATTTCAGGAATTGAAAAAGTTGGGCGAGTTATTCGGCATTAAACATGTGGAAAGCGGTCCGCTGGTCCGTAGTTCCTACCATGCGGATGAACAAATCGAACGGCTGGCTATCACCGACCGGGAATGAGTTCCTCTTTGCCAATGCGGGTGGAATGAATGGCGATAGGAGTAAATGGGGAAGGTGAGGCCCTGATGACTTGGTCTTTTTAACACAAAGAGGGAGACAGGCTATGAAACCGGTGTTAATTTTTGCCCTGTTGTTTACCTTATTAACCAACCTTTGGTCCCACCCTGGCAAAATCGTTAAACAATTTAAAACGCCGTATTCCCATAGTACCGGTTTAACCTTCGACGGGAAAAATCTCTGGGTGGCAGACCACCTGGCCGACAAATTAGTTTGTTTGAATCCAGCCAATGGGAAGAAGATTCGTGAAATCCCCTCGCCGGGTTTTTGGCCCATGGGCCTTGCCTGGGATGGGAAATATTTATGGAATGTGGACAAAAAGCAAAAGAAGATTTTTCAGGTCGATCCGAAGGACGGCACCATTTTAAATGTGATTGACGCTCCCTCTGGCAATCCCGAGGGACTAACCTGGGATGGGAAAACCCTCTGGGTAAGTGACTACCGGGCGAAAAAAATTATGAAAATCGATTTGAGCGATGGAACGGCGGTTCAATCTTTCCCTTCTCCGGCCCGATATCCCCAGGGCCTTACTTTCGACGGAACCTATCTGTGGTGTTCCGATCGCATCATGGATGAAATTTATATGATCGATCCTTCAAATGGAGAAGTCATTATTGTGTTAAAATCTCCGGCGCCTTATCCCCGGGGACTCGCCTGGGACGGCAAATATCTCTGGAATGTCGATTATCAGACAGACCAACTTTACTGCCTTGTCCGCCAGGATGAGGAGAAATATGTGCTAACAAACCCTCGCCACGCGTTGGTTACGTTTACCCATGAGGTGAAAATCCTGGGAAAGGGTGAACTCAAAAATCTGGACGTGTATACTGCCATCCCGGAGAACCTGCCGCAGCAGAAGATTATCTCCACCCAATTTAGTCCTCAGGGGTACCAATTTGTGGAAGACCAGTGGGAGCAAAGATTCGCTCATTATAATTACCAGAATATCCCGGCGGAAAATGTTCTAACCTCGGTCATGAAGGTGGAAACAGAAATCTCTGAAATCACTTATTTTATTTTTCCTGATCAGTGTGGAACGATGAAAGACATTCCCGCTAACATTCGAGCGACTTACACGGCCGATGGAAGTAAATACCAGATTAATGATCCCTACATTAAAAATTTGGCCCGGGAAATTGTGGGGAATGAACAAAACCCTTACTGGCGGGCTCGCAAAATTTTTGATTATGTGCGGAATCATCTGGAATACAAATTGGAAGGCGGCTGGAATGTGGCACCGGTTGTTCTCAAGCGCGGTACTGGTTCCTGCTCTGAATACACGTTCAGTTTTATTGCGTTGTGTCGGGCCGCGGGCATCCCGGCGAGATATGTCGGCTCCATTGTAGTGCGAGGCGATGATGCCAGTATTGATGACGTCTTCCATCGCTGGCCGGAAATTTACCTCCCAAACTATGGTTGGATCCCCATCGATCCGCAAGGAGGGGACAAACCCTTACCTCGCGATCGGGCCCTGAACATCGGCCATCTGTCCAACCGCTTTTTGATCACCACGCGGGGCGGAGGTGATTCAAAATACCTGGGTTGGTATTACAATTCCTTCGAAAAATACCAGACCGATCCCCAGGTGCGGTTAGAAATCGAAACCATTGGCGATTGGAATCCCCTTCCGAAATGATCTAAGCTGTTGTATTTTCCGCAGATAGCGTAAGCGTACCATTTAGCGGTACGCTTACGCCAAATTTTGGGTTCTGAATTTACTCGCCTGAATTGGATGGTTCAACTTTCCTTCATCTCCGGCTGAACCTTTAGAAAAACAGAACAATTAAATTACTAAAATAGTTGGAACACTCTGTATATCCTTCTTGTCAAAAGGGCAAGACAGTGCGGAGAATCTGGTTGCGCACCATTCACTGGGGGAATTGCTGGAGGGGGCCTATTGTTTTACCCTGTTCCAACCGGATGATTGAATAAGGTTTCGGATATTCCTTGCACAGCAAATTGTTCCGTCCACGGTGCCATGTTTCGTTGCAAAAAAGTTAAATAAATTTTGGGGGACTAAAATAAAAAATAATATGGAAAATTTGTGACCCAAATAAAAATGATTGAAATAAAATATACCTAATCTGAAAATATTTAGAATTCAGTAGGCCAATAAGGGATTTGAGGAATGGAAATAGGTATTCTGGCTCATCAGGATGAAGGAATATTGAATGAAATTGAAATCAATCTAACTCAAGTAAAATTAAGTAACTATAGATTGTTTGAATCTCCCGATGACCTGAAAAAAACGGATCTGAACGGTTTTAACGGTTTTTTTATCGTATCGATTCCACCTGAGGAAATAAAAATTTGGGAAAAGACATTACTCAGCGATTTACAGAAATTTTACAAAATTTATTATTATTCATCATTCTTTACCTTTGATTTGGAAAAAATTGCCACTCTATATTTTGATTTTGTAATTGTAGGAGAAAATCGGTTGGGAAATCTGGCTCGTTTGCTCCCGTTATTGAAAAATTATTATTGGAAAAAAATACCAGCCACCATCTTTGGCAAACAGGCAAGCGATTTCGGTGACTTAATGTTTAAGATATTAACCGCTATCGAAATGATGGATAATCAGAAAATTACGATTCGAAATTTAAGCGAAAAACTTAAGGTTAATAAAAACCTGATATTACAAGAAATAGAAAAATCCACCGGATTGAGTTTTAAAGAATTCAAGACCACTGTGCTGCGTTATTACGAAAAAATTCAGCCTGAATAATTATACTCTTTCTTAATTTTTGAAATACCACACCGATTTATTTTTTCATCGAATTTGATAAAAAGTAGGTAAAAATTGTTTGGAATTATTGTTAAATATTCGTTAAAATTCAGTGAATTTAAATAAAATTCGATTGTTGAATTCACTGATATTTTGGTCTGGCTGGGAGGAGGCGATTAAGTGCCTAATCTTATGATTTTTATTCATCCCAACGAGAATCGTAAATGTTTCCGGATAAGTGATAAATTATTAAAATGGAATATTAAAGTATTCCGTTCCCTCCACATATATCCTATTTTAACGTCGTTTGCGGTCGAAGACACCGAGTGGCATTTTATTTTACTGGGGCAAAAATTTAAACCCGATACCGTTCGAACGTTAAAATTGATTCGGAATTTATTCCCCCTGACGCATCTTGTTTACGCCAGTCCGGCGCTGACCAAAAAACAGGTTTTTACGCTGTACCAGATTGGAGTGAATTCCTGTTTTGTGGGCGAGAACAGAATCTGCGATTTCCTCAGTTTTTTAGACCAGCTGTGGCAGGTACACTGGAAGCGGATCCCGGTGGAGTTGATTCCTCAGAATCGCGACGATCTTCCCAGCAGAGCCAAGCGGATTCTTAATTACATTGAGGAACATCCGTTAAATTGTTTTAATATTGCTAATCTCTCTAAACATTTAAACATCTCGGAAAGCCATTTCCGGGCTGAATTTAAATGTTATTTCAAACTAAATTTCCGCAATTTCAAACGCGAATTGCTTTCCCATTACGAAGATATATTGGTTGCCAAATATCGATTGCGGCCGGCAGTGTTGTATAAATCGATGGACTACAATAGTGTATCCGGTTTTAGTCGATCGTTTAAGAATCGACATGGAGAATCCTGGCGACAAAAAACGCTATTTTAATATAAAAATTTAATTCTTGTGAAGAGATAGCGGTTCGGCAGATTTCTAAGGAATTAACTCCACCAGATTCGCACACATTCGAACGTTTCAATATACATGGTATTGATTTACTTTCCTTTGTGGGGATGAGTTAATGTAACCCACCAGGCGGAGCTATATTTTTACATTAAGAAGCATTAAAAAAGAGGTTTTGGGGAATGAGAAAATCGATTGAATTAATCCTTCTGTTGGGAATTTGTTTTCCCCTGGTTGTGATGGCGCAGCAGTTAAACATTGGAGATGGGGTGCGAATTACCTTTTTCAACATTTCAGATCCCATCTCGGGAGATTATTTTATCCAGGCGGATGGTTACATCCAATTGCCCTACATCGGACTGGTGGAAGCGACGGCACGCAATTTTGAAGATGTCAGACAGGAAATTGTAACGAAATACGATTCCCTTTACCGCAATCCCGAACTCACCGTTCAACCGCTCTTTAAAATCAGTATTTTGGGAGAAGTAAAATCCCCCGGTCTTTATTATGTGACCGGAGTGGAAAAGCTCTCGGATGTAATCGCCATGGCTGGTGGGGAAACCTCCGATGCTAATCTTGAGAAGATTTATTTTACCCGCGGGGAGAAACGTATTAACATCAATGCCCAGGACATTCTGGAAAAGGGCCGTAAATTGCAGGAAATCGGGTTGAAATCCGGCGATCGGATTTATGTACCGCGAAAATGGTGGGTCGGAGTACGGAATGCTTCGGTCATTATTTCGGCTGCCACGATTATTCTGGTGACCATTATTACCGTTTCCACCCGCTAATTGAAGGTTACCATGTTAAATGAGGTTATTGAATCATGTTAAACAAAGAAATTACGCTAAGTGATGTTTTCCGCATCCTCAATCGACAGAAACGGGTGATTTTTGTGGCTATGGGGGTGGTACTTGTGGGAGCCATGCTGTTTAATCAACTTGTTCCCCCTAAATACGAATCTTCCGTTCTGTTAAAGAAAGAGAAAGTCTCGAAAGAAGGAGTAAGTAGTGAAATCCAGGAACTTCTGTATATCCGTTCTCTGGACGAGATCGAGACCGAAATCGAGATTATTAAAACCCGCACCGTCTTAGAAGAGGTGGTAAAAGATCTGAAATTAAATTTCATTATTGACAAAATTGAAATCCCAACGCAAAAAACAGTGAATTTGAAAGTTCCGTTTATTCAATATGAGAATGAATACCGTCCGGAAAATTCCGGGTGGACGCCTCACTTTGCGGATGTAACCATTTTGCCGGTGAAAGGGAAAAAAAGATATTTTGTCGAAAAAACGGGGACCTTCACCTTCGCGATTTACGACGCGAAGGGTAAAAAATTGTTGCAATCGGTGGCAGTTAACGATTCCACTCCGTTAGTGCACTTCGAAACCCCCGAGGTAAAATTTGCCTTTGCCTGGCCAAAGGTAAAAAAAGGGAGCAAAATTTATTTAACGGTTATTGATTTCTTCGAAGAGTTGGAACTGTTGAAACGAGCCATTAAAATTAAAAACAGACCTAAAACAGAACTGATTGAAATTTCCGTACGGGCAAAATCTCCGCAAACCGCCGCAATCATTGCCAACACAATTGCCGACGTTTACCGCAAAAATCGCTGGGAACAAAAACAGCAAACCATTCGCTATTCCTACAATTTCATCGATGAGCAATTGCAGGACATATCGAAAAAATTAAAAAAGGCCGAAGAGGAATTGAGTCTGTTTAAGTCGCAGAATAAGATCATTAAAATGGACGACAACTCTAAAAATCTGGTGGATTTCCTGAGTACTCTTCAGGCTGAAAAAATAAAAACAGATCTGGAATTAGCCGAATTTGAGAACAAGCTGAAGCAAATGAAGGTTGAGTTGGCCCAGAAAGGTTACTTCGACCAGACTTATTTAACTCCGGGCAAGAAGGATGAAAGTGCTTCTCCTTTTTCGTCCTTACTTCGGGAGCTTTCGGATCTGGAATTGAAACGGTTGGAACTGCTCCAGCGCCGGAAAGAGACCCATCCCGATGTGGTGATTCTGAATAATCAAATTAAGCAAATCAAAGAAAAATTAACCAAATACAACGAAAATACCATTACGGCTTACACCATCATCATCAATTCCTTAAAGAAAAAGCAACGGGATTTCCGCAGATTAATTCAAAATTACACCAGCCGGATGCAGGAATTACCGGTTTATGAAACCCGGTTGGCCGAGTTGTTGCGTGAAAAAATGGTTTACGAGAAAATCTTCACCATGCTGCTGGATAAACGGGAAGAGATGCGGATTGCAGAGTTGTCCAAATTGCAAGACATTGTTCTGGTGGATCGGGCCCATGTACCGTTAAAACCGGTATTCCCCCGGAAAAAGTTGAACCTGGCAATAGGATTGTTTTTTGGTTTGATTGTGGGGTTGATCCTTGCGGTGATTATTGACTTTCGCAATCCTCGAATAAACGATATTGAAGAGGTGCAGGAAAAATATCATTATCCTTTGCTGGCGATTATTCCACCTTATTCCAAAACGCTTAAGAAAACCGTCGACTCAGCGAAGTCTCTGGAAGAAAAATTTGTGGTTTTAATGGATGAATCCGTGGGGTTCAAGGAACCGTATCGGGTTTTAAAAACAAAAATTATGAGTTTAATCGAAGATTTTACGCTCGAATCGCTCATTCCTTCTCAGACCTCCGGAAAAAAGATCATCATGTTTACCAGTTGTGAAGAGGATTCCGGAAAAACCACCATTGTTTCCAATCTCGGTATCTTATTTGCCCAAACCGGAATGAAAACCCTCATCATTGATTGCGATTTGCGAAAATCCAAGTTAGGTAGTTATTTTAATATTCCACTGCATACTTCAGGCTTAATGCAGTATCTTTCCCAGAATAGTCCCCATCCGGAAATTTATTATCCCTTCGCGGAATGGAATAATGGAGCTCGCTCTTTGCGGAACCTGGGAATCATTCCAGCAGGGGGAGTAACCGAACAATCCAGTGAATTATTGGAATCCGCTCGCCTGGAAAGTCTGTTTAAAATAATCAGTGATTATGATGTGATCTTAATAGACACCCCGCCCATTACCCGTATTGTGGACGTGTTAGTATTGGGGAAAATAATTAAGAACGTTGTTTTGATTATTAAGCCCAACCACACCTTCAAATTTGCAGTGGATTGGGCAATTGAGGAGATTACCCAGAACCACATGTACATTCGTGGTTTTGTGGTGAACGACTGCAATATAGAAAAGTCGTCCTATCGCTACAAATATGGATACGGATATGGGTATTCCTACAAAGACAAAGCTGGTTCGAAACTCCCGACAGATAAGAAAAATACATAAGATTTAAATCGATTTATGGAATAACTCACCGAAATTGGAAATTTAAAATTTGTTCACATTAATGGAAAATATATAGGCGGAGGGGGTAAGCCATATGTTTCGCCAACGGAGAGATGTGTTCGAAAAAATTCTTACCAGTCCGGTATTGAGTAAAAGAAACGGCTGGTATTCAAGCCAGGAGTTTCACGATATCCTAAAAAAAGAGCGCAATCGGAGCGACCGGAGCGGTTCTCCCTTGGCGTTTATTTTGATTGACCTGGGAGAGAATTCCCGGACGCAACATCAAATTTCTGAAAACGAGTATTATGCTTTCCTGGAAAAGTTTTTAAATTTGCTAACGGAAAATACGCGGGATTACGATGTGAAGTCGATTCTCAACAATTACAAAATCGGAATTCTTTTGGTGGATACTTCGATGGACGGGGCTAAATTTTTTGTAGAAAAGCTAATAAAGGTTCTCTTTAATCATTTTGATAAGAATGATCGTTCGGATTATATTCGGTTGATTAATTCGGTAGTGATTTCTTCCTATCCGGTTAATCAGGTGAACAACATCGACAGTATCCAGGGGTATCCGGTGATTATCAGAAATTTGAGTTTTTTAAATAAAGAGTATTCCATTAAAAACAACTTAAAATACGAAATTACGGAAAGAAAACGACCATACATTGATTGGCATTGTGTGACGGTGACCGACGGAATTATTTCCCTAACCGCTCCATTTTCCTTGGAGGAACAGCTTTTCCGGCCTTTGGTTTTGGATTACCAGCTCTTTAAACGGATCATGGATGTGGTGGGGGCAATCATTGGAATTATTTTATTTTCTCCTTTAATGCTTCTCATTGCTCTGGGAATAAAACTCACCTCCAGAGGGCCAGTGTTGTTTAAGCAGAAAAGGATCGGTTATCGGGGTAAATGTTTTACCTTTTTAAAGTTCCGGAGTATGCGAGTGGACACAGATGAAACCATCCATCAGGAGTATGTGAAACGGCTGATTACTGGCGACCTGGAAACAATCAATAACGGCACCCGGGAGCGCCCGCTTTACAAAATCAATAACGATCCGCGCGTTACCCCATTCGGACGCTTTCTGAGAAAAACCAGTTTAGACGAGCTCCCTCAATTTTTTAACGTTTTAGAAGGGGCTATGAGTCTGGTTGGCCCACGCCCGCCGATTCCCTACGAGTTGGATGTCTATAAAAATTGGCACTACCGACGAGTATTGGAGGTTAAACCGGGAATAACCGGGTTGTGGCAAGTCTATGGCCGCAGTAAAACCTCGTTTGATGAAATGGTACGTCTGGATTTGAAATATGTGGAGCAACAATCTCTCCTTTTAGATTTAAAAATTATCCTAAAAACCTTTGGAGCCATACTAAATAGCGAAGGAGCCTGTTAAAATGAACGATAACCTTATTAAAGTGAGCGTCGTTGGGGTTGGGTATTGGGGACCGAATATCATTCGCAATTTCATCTCCAATGCGCACACCAGCGTTGATTCAATTTGCGACATTCGTTCGGAACGGATTGATGCGATTCGGAGTATTTACCCCTTTTTAAAATCGACCAGAGACTATCGGGAACTGGTACATTCGAGCGATAATGATTTAATTGCGATCTGCACCCCGGTGTTTACCCATTACGAGATTGCCCGGGAAGCGTTACTGGCGGGAAAACACGTACTATTGACCAAACCAATGACTTCCACGACCGAACAGGCTGAAGAACTGGTAAACCTATCTGAGAAAAAAGGGTTAAAGATATTTGTTGACCACACGTTTATGTACCACGGGGCGGTGAAAAAAATGAAAGAACTGCTTCTGGAAGGAAAAATCGGGGATTTGTATTATTTCGATTCCGTCAGAGTGAACCTGGGATTATTTCAGCATGACGTAAACGTGGTGTGGGATCTGGCTCCCCATGATATTTCCATTATGTATTATCTGTTGGATCAATACCCGGAAAGTGTCATTGCCACGGGGGCAGACCATTTTGGAACGAAATTAGAAGACATGGCTTACCTCACAGTATACTATCCGAACAATCTGATCGCCCATATTCACGTGAACTGGCTCTCGCCGGTAAAAATCCGGCAGACTCTGATTGCCGGAAGTAAAAGAATGATTGTGTGGGACGACAACGAACCCAGCGAGAAAGTACGGATTTACGACAAGGGAATCGAGATTGTACCCACATCGGACCAGGTGTACGACATCTTGATTCAGTATCGGACCGGAGATATGTATTGTCCTAAAATCGATACCAGAGAGGCACTGGCGGTGGAAGTGGAGGATATTGTGAATTCTATTCAGCATGGCAAGACCCCCATCAGCGATGGAAAAGTAGGGTTGATGATTGTAAAAATTCTTGAAGCCGCACAATATTCGATTAAACATAGGGGAAAGGAGGTTAAAATATGAAGTGCGTGAGCATTGCCGATGATGTTAAAATGGGGAAGAACGTTAAAATTTACAATTTTGTGAATTTATATGGGTGCGAAATCGGAGATAACACCAAGATCGGGACATTTGTGGAGATTCAGAAGGGGGCGAAGATCGGGAAAAATTGCAAAATTTCCAGCCACACCTTCATTTGCGAAGGCGTCACCATCGAAGACAATGTCTTTGTCGGGCATAATGTAACTTTTATTAACGATATTTACCCCCGGGCGACGACCGCGGACGGAAAATTGCAGACCGAAGATGACTGGATCTGTATTCCCACTCTGGTGAAGTAAGGCGCTTCCATCGGCTCCAGTGCGACTTTGTTGGCGGGGATTACGGTCGGGGAAGGCGCACTGATCGGAGCCGGAAGCGTGGTAACCAAAGACGTGCCGCCTTACACTGTGGTGGCGGGAAACCCGGCCAGAGTGTTGCGCAAGATTAGAGAGGAGGAATTGAGATGAGAGTCCCGTTTCTCGATCTAAAAGCTCAGTATCTTTCCATTAAAGAGGACGTAGATTCAGCATTGCAACAGGTCCTGGACAGAACCGCTTTTGCCGGCGGACCATTCGTTAAGCAGTTTGAGGAAGAATTCGCTCGTTTTTGTGGGTGTGAACATGCGATCGGGGTAAGTAGCGGTACCGCGGCTCTCTGGTTGGCCATGTTAGGATTGGGTATTGGTCCCGGGGATGAGGTGATTACCGTCCCGAACACCTTTATTGCCACCGTAGAGGCGATTAGTTTCTGCGGTGCAACGCCGGTCTTTGTGGATGCAGAACAAGAGACGCTTACCATGAACCCGCATTTGTTGGAAGCAGTCATTACTCCCCGAACAAAGGCAATTATTCCGGTTCATCTTTTTGGGCAGATGGCAGATATGGATCCAATCATGGAAATTGCCCGTAAACACGGCCTCTATGTCATCGAAGATGCCAGTCAGGCCCACGGAGCGGAATATCGCGGAAAAAAAGCGGGTTCCATCGGAGATGTCGGGTGTTTCAGTTTCTATCCGGGTAAGAATCTAGGAGCCTATGGCGAAGCGGGAGCGGTGGTGACCAATAATCCAGAGTTGGCTCAGAAAGTTCGGATGCTGCGAGACCACGGTCAACCACGGAAGTACCATCACGATCTGATCGGGTGGAACGCCCGGATGGACGGCTTCCAGGGGGCGGTGTTAAGCGTTAAATTAAAACATCTGGAGCGTTGGAATGAAGCGCGTCGGAATGTCGCCCGGTTCTATGAGGAAGCGTTAGGGAAAATCGCGGGAATTACGCTTCCCCACGAGGCAGAATATGCCAGGCACGTGTACCATATTTATGCCATTCGCACCAACAAACGGGATGACCTGATTTCTTTTCTTGCGAAAAAAGAAATCTTTTGCGGGATTCATTATCCCATTCCAGTTCATTTAACCAAAGCCTACCAATTTTTAGGTTACCAGAAGGGGAGTTTCCCGGTAACCGAGGCTTGTGCAGAAGAGTTTGTTTCTTTACCCATTTATGCGGAGCTCACTCCGCAGCAATTGGAATATGTGGTGAAAAGCATTGCTGAATTTTTCAATTCCGGGAAGAATTAGCTCATTCGCGGGGCAGGGAAGGAGGAATCGGGGGTTGGGGAATTAGAATCTCAGAAGCAATTTTTGTAGATAGAAGAGAAAATCAGCGTCGTTCCCGTCAGCTTCTCTGCTTCCAGCATTCGCTTGGGGTGTTTGTTCAGTTTACCGCTGTATCTCCTTTCGCGAATTGATTCGCCTTTGCTTCTTTATTTTCCTCACTGATGTATTTCCGCGACAACAGGACAGATGTTTGCTCTGAACATTCAAAGTTGAGAGGAAATTCATGCTTGTCAATGAGGTGTACTACCTGCTAAAACCACTCTTACCTCGTCCATTGCAACTTTTTCTGCGCCGAAAGTACATTCAATTAAAGCTGAACCGCTACCGCGAGGTCTGGCCGATCTGTGAGAGCTGTAAGGAGCCCATCAACGGACATCATCAATGGCCTGAAGGGAAATCCTTCGCCTTTATTTTAACCCACGATGTGGACACGGCCAGGGGACAGGAGCGCTGTTTGCATTTGGCCGATTTAGAGGAAAAGTTCGGGTTCCGATCATCCTTTAATTTTGTGCCAGAACGCTACGAGGTCTCAGAAAGCCTCCGGATTACGCTGACTCGAAGGGGTTTCGAAATCGGTGTTCACGGATTGAAACACGACGGAAAACTATATCAGTCCTGGAAAACATTTCACCAACGAGCTGCGCGGATTAATAAGTATTTGCAGGATTGGAAAGCAGTGGGCTTTCGTTCCCCGGCCATGCATCATAATCTTAATTGGATCCAGTATCTCGATATTCAATACGACAGTTCCACTTTCGATACCGACCCTTTTGAACCTCAACCCGATGGGGTGGAAACCATTTTTCCGTTTTATGTACCTTACGATTTCGGCCCCGGCGGTTTTGTGGAATTACCCTATACCCTCCCGCAAGATTTCACCCTGTTTGTTCTAATGCAGGAAGATTCGATTTCAATTTGGAAACGCAAATTAGATTGGATTGCCCGAAACGGCGGGATGGCCTTGCTAAACACTCATCCTGACTATATGAATTTCGGGAACGCCAGGCCCGGAAGGGAGGAGTATCCCTCCCGCCTCTACGAAGAATTTTTGCATTATGTGAAGTCGCGGTACGCGGGGCAGTATTGGCATGTGCTGCCTAAAGAGTTGGCCGAATACTGTCTCCACAATATTTATTCCAGGCTCCCGGTTCAGCATCGGGCTCAGACAGTCGCTCAACGCTGAATAACAGGTCACCTACTTTCTAAAAAATCACGTCTTCTTTTTGCTTAATAAAGCGACAGAAAAAAGGAGGGCAAATTTTGGAAGTCAATGCACTGGTTCGGCAATTTATTAAAACTGAGTTAGTCACCGACCATCTTTATAGCGATTTGCAGGACAACGACCCCTTGCTTACTACCGGCATCATTGATTCTCTGGGCATTGTTAAAATACTGGCCTTTATTCAGGAACAGTTCGGCGTGAACGTGGATGACCGTGAAATTGTACCGGAGAATTTTGAAACCGTTCAAGCGATTTCTTCTTTGATTCAACAAAAATTAGCCGGCAAACAGTAATAATGAACAATCCGGGTGAATGACTGTCGCTTAAAAAAGTTTGGAAACAAAGCAAATGTGGCGAAAAGTTTTGCAAATTCTGGCGTTTCTTTTTCCTGCGCCGCTAAACATCTGGTTACACCGTTTTGCCGGAGGGAAGATCGGAAAGTCCGTCACCTTGCATCCGGGAGTGCTTTTGTTAACCCAAACGCTGGAAATTGCTGACCATGCCCGGATAAAATTCGGGAGCATGATTCGGGCTCGCACATTAAAATTGGGACGGAAAAGTTCCATCGGTTTTTTTACTCTGGTAAATGGCGTATCCGACCTGATTATTGAAGATGCCTGTGTGATTGGTGCTCGTACCATGATTAACTGCGATCGTCCGGTCATCTTTCGCTATTATTCCGGTAACGGACCGGGCTGCTACATTTACACGCACGGTTCGTTTTTGCCGGTCACCGAAGGGTACCGGGCAACCTTTGCGCCGGTGGAGATTGGAGAGAAGGTTTGGATTCAAATGAATTGTAAAATCGGTCCGGGAGTAAACATTGGCGACGGTTCGGTCATTCTGCCGGGATCGGTTATCCTGGAAAATATTCCACCCAGACGAATGGTGGTGGGCGATCCGGCCAAAATGGTAAACGTGCCCTTGCTTCAGCGTCCCATGCAAAAAGAAAATCTGGAGGAATTTGCCCACAAAATTCTCCAGGATTACTGTTACTGGTCAAATGAATATCGAGGGACAAACTGGCAACACAGCAACGGAGTGTTAGAATTGGACCACCGGGGAAAAACCTTTACGATTTCTGCCAATGGGACGGGAGATATTGTCCTGTTTACTCAGAAAGGGCAGAAGCGGAATGGAATGTATCTGAACCTTGTTGACCTGACCACGGACGAACGGCAGCACCCGGTTAAAAGAAAGCTGGAGGAATTTTTGCGCCTTCATTACGGGTTAATTTTTCTGTGATTTTTTGATTGGAGATCAAAACGCTTAAAAGTTTCGAGTTAATTGCGGGAGGAAGCATGGATTTTTCCTGGTCGAAGGAACAATTGGAATTAAAAAGAGCGGTTATTGAATTTGCCCGGAAAGAATTGACAGACGATCTGGTTCAACGGGATCGCGAAGGCACTTTTTCGAGAGACCTGTGGCAAAAATGCGCCGATTTCGGCATTTTAGGTTTGCCGATTCCCCGTGAATATGGCGGACAGGGAATGGACCGGCTGACCACGGTGCTAATGATGGAAGGACTCGGTTACGCCTGCAAAGACCACGGCCTGATTTTCGGAATGAGCGCCCACATGTGGGATGTAGAAATGCCGATTCTGGATTTTGGAACGGAAGAACAAAAACAACGCTATCTGCCCCGGCTGTGCAACGGCCAGGCAATAGGAGCCATCGCAATTACTGAACCGGAAGCCGGTTCGGACGCATTTAGCCTGAGCACCACAGCGGAAAAACAGGGAAATTATTACCTTTTAAATGGTACGAAAACATTTGTCACCAACGGACCGGTGGCGGATGTGTTTCTGGTTTTTGCCACGGTGAATAAGAAGCTGGGCTTTCTGGGAATTACCGCCTTTCTGGTGGAAAAGAATTTCCCCGGAATCACCGTGGGGAAGAATATTGACAAAATGGGGTTAAAAACAAACCCCTGGTCGGAAATTGTTCTGGACAATTGCAAAGTGCCGGTGGAGAACCGTCTGGCCAAGGAGGGGAATGGGGTGGCGATTTTCAATGATTCCATGGAATGGGAAAGAAGCTGCATTTTGGCCGGTTTTGTTGGGAGCATGGAAAAGCAATTAGAGGAAACCATTCAATATGCCCGGGAACGTAAACAGTTCAAGCAACCGATTGGTAAATTTCAAGCGGTGGCGAACCGAATCGTGGACATGAAAATCCGCCTGGAGACCGCCCGCCTGATTCTTTACCGGGCGACCTGGTTAAAGGAAACGCAGGGTTCGGCGCCGCTGGATGCCGCCATGACAAAATTGTACCTTAGCGAATCCTGGGTAAAATCTTGCCTGGACGCCGTTCAAATTCACGGTGGGTACGGGTACACCACCGAATTTGAGCTGGAACGGGCGTTACGAGATGCGGTGGGAAGCACATTGTTTGCCGGGACCTCGGAAATTCAGCGCAACATTATTGCCCAACATCTGGGACTTTAATGAGGGAATTAACCCCAATACCTCCCTTTCCTCCAAAATTGTTCTTTGGCAATGAAGCGAGGGTGTTCTCATGGTTTACTTACTCCAACATTTGTTAGTAAATTCTGCCCGGAGGTATCCGGACAAAGAAGCGGTGGTCTTTCAGGACCAACAGATTACCTATCGAGAGCTGGATCGGGTAACCAACCAACTGGCGAATGTGTTAAGGAAAAACGGGGTTCGCCGCGGGGATCGAGTGGGAATTTATCTGAATAAATCCATCCCGGCCATTGTCAGCATTCTGGGAACCTTAAAAGCCGGTGCAGTTTACGTCCCGCTCGATCCCCGAGCACCTGCCGAGCGAATCTCTTACATCATGGAAAACTGCGGTATCCGCTGTTTATTGACTTCTTCACAGAAAATGAGCCTGGTGGCGAAAATGCTTTCCGGACGTCCCCAACCGGAACGGATTATTCTCACCGATGATTCGCCCTTGCCAGCCGGGTTGCCTCTGGAGAATCTCGTCAGTTGGGAAACGGTGCAAGAGGCTCCCGATCTGCTTGAAGACGAAAATCCGGTTATTGAAACCGATCTGGCGTATATACTGTACACCTCCGGTTCTACCGGGGTACCGAAAGGAGTCATGATTACCCATCTGAACGCCTTCACCTTTCTCAAATGGGTCCAGGCAACTTTTCACATCACCCCGGACGATTGTTTGTCGAACCACGCCCCCTTGCATTTCGATCTGTCCATTTTGGACGTTTTTGGGGCGTTGAATGCGGGCGCCACCCTGGTTCTGGTTCCCGAGGTTATTTCTACCTTTCCGATTCGACTGGCAGATTGGATTGAAGAAAACCGCATTTCCATCTGGTACTCGGTTCCTTCGGTCTTAACCATGCTGGTTCTGCACGGTGAATTGGAACGGCATCGTTTCCCCGCTCTTCGAACAATTTTGTTTGCCGGGGAGGTGTTTCCGACGAAATATTTGCGCCGTTTAATGGAGTTAATTCCTCAGGCAGAATATTACAACCTTTACGGACCTACTGAAACAAACGTGATTACTTACTATAAAGTGGAACCAATTGCGCCGGGACAGACCAAACCCATTCCAATCGGAAAAGCCTGCAGCAATATGGAGGTATTCGCCTTAACGGAGCAGGGGCAGGTGGTCAGTCATCCGGGAGAAGAGGGAGAATTGTATGCCCGGGGATCCTGTGTGGCCAAGGGCTACTGGGGCGATCCGGAGAAAACCAGTAAGCATTTCATAACCAATCCCTTGCAGAGCAATTTTCCGGAGATTGTTTACCGCACCGGAGACATTGTGACCCTGGATAAAAACGGGAATTACATTTACAAAGGACGGCGAGACCATATGATTAAGAGTCGGGGGTACCGGATTGAGCTGGGAGAGATAGAAACCGCTCTCTACAGCCATTCCGGAGTAAAAGAAGCGGCGGTGGTGGCTGTTCCCGATGATTTGATTGGACACCGAATTTACGCCTATATCGTGCCCCACGATGGCAACCAACTGACCGCAGCGGAATTGCGCCTTTTTTGCGGTCAGAAACTGCCGTCCTACATGATTCCGGAGAAATTTCAATTTCGCATTTCTTTACCGAAAACTTCCACCGGTAAAATTGACAAAAAAGCTCTGCTCGCCAGTGTGTGACCCATAAATCAGGAAATTTGATTCTTCTGCCCGAGGCGGGGGAGGACGGTGCCAATCCCGAAACATTTTGGAAGGGAGCACCGCCCGTACGGTCAGCAAGAATTGTAAAAGAGGGTTTTGGCTTTAATGAATCAGCATAACGGACGACCCATTTTAATTACCGGTTCAATTCGTTCCGGTACCACCTGGGTCGGGAAAATATTAGGAGCTTCTCCGCAGGTAGCGGTCATCATCGAGCCCTTTAATAAATTGCACCGCATGGGTACCTTCGGGCTTCATTGGCAATACCAGTACACCTACGTAACGCCTGCCAACGAAGAACCGATTGCCCGGGCGCTCCGCAAGACACTCGCGCTGAAATACGATGTCCTGGCTCAAATAAGAGCCATTCGTTCGCCGCGGAATATCGCCGGATTCATTCGGGATTTCACCCGCTTTCAATACGGACGGTTCATCCGCCACCCGCGGGTTCTACTGAAAGACCCGATCGCCCTTTTTTCCGCTGCCTGGTTGGCGGAGAAATTCAAGATGGATGTCGTGGTAATGATTCGTCATCCGGCCGCTTTTGCCTCGAGCTACAAGCGGATCCAGGAACCCAACCGCTTTGCCGATCTGCTCCGGCAGAAAGAGCTCATGAGAGACCTTTTGTACCCCTTTGAAGATGAAATTGCCCGCTATGCCAACCGCCCGGTTGATCTGATTGATCAGGCGATTTTGCTCTGGAAAATTACTTTTCACATGATTCAAAAGTACCGCCGGGAGCATTCGGAGTGGTTTTTCCACCGCCACGAAGATTTAGCCTTAAATCCGCAACACCAGTTTAAAATTTTGTTTTCCCAATTGGGGGTTCCTTTTACCGAAAAAATTGAACGTACTATCATTAAAATGAACGGGCGTTCTAATCCGGTGGAAGCGCCTGCGGGCCAATTGCATTGTTTGAAACGGAACAGCCGGGAAGTGGTGAAAATCTGGAAATATCGTTTGACCAGGGAGGAGATTAAGCGAATTCGCCAGGCCACCGAGGAGTTGGCTTCGGCGTATTACTCACCGGAAAGCTGGAAGTAACCCGAGGTTTTTTGTAGCGTGGATCTGAAGATATTTAGTAAAAACACCATTATTTATGCCGGTGGGACCATCGGACTGCGGGTTTCTTCTTTCCTGCTGATTCCGCTCTACACCCACACCCTCAAAATAGAGGAATATGGAACTTTAGCGACCCTCTTGATGACTGTGCAAATTTTGTTGACCTTAATGGGGTTGGGTAGCCGGCGGGCTTTCATCCGCTTTGCCTCGGAATTCGAAAAGAAAAAACAACTGGGTATTCTTTTCAGCAGTACCATTTTACTAAACCTGCTGGGCGGGGTGCTCGTTACCGCCCTGGCATTGATTTTTTTTCAGCCCCTCTTTCGGACGGTTTTACACCTGCGGGCGGTAACCTATTTTGTTTCATTAACCTGCGGCGTGGCGCTGACCCAATCGCTTTTTTTGAATATTATTAACTACTACCGGGCGAAAAACGAAGGTCTGAAATTTGTACTCAGCAGTTTGGTCGCCGCCGCTTTTCTGATTTTAAATACCTCTTTCTTTTTGCTGGGATTAAAATGGGGCCTGGCGGGAGTGTTGCTTGCCCAGATCATTACCTACCTCTCGGTTGGGGCGTTCCTTGCGATTCACATTGCCACCCAAATCGGTGTTGGAGTTTCCGGACGGGTTGTGAAAAAAATACTGGTGTTTGGGCTCCCGTTGATTTTTGCCATGACGGCCGATCTGGTTCTGGACACCTCGGCGCTGTATTTTCTGGG